>QHPZ01000097.1:4630-23736 GCA_003219225.1 Verrucomicrobiota bacterium
AAAAAGAAGAAGGCCGGGCGCGAGTTGCGAAAAACAGATTCTCCAATCTTCATGAATGGCGACATTCTCCATGACCTCTTCACGGTCTTTCATAAAGTAGACGCCGCCAAATGCCGACTTTGTCTAACCCGGGAAAAGTGGTTACCGCGCTTTTCTTCTCGATCGCCGCGGCCTTCGGAGCGGAGGAAGTTGCATTACGTTCCCTGGTCGAGACGGAAAAGAATTTTGCCGCGACTTCAGTGGAACGCGGCATCCGCGAATCGTTCCTGCAGTTTTTTGCCGACGACTCGATTATCTTCGCGCCCGAGCCGAAGAACGGGAAAAGATTCTACACTGATTACCAGGACAAAGGTCGCAAGCTAAGTTGGCGGCCAATCTTCGCCACGATCGCCCGCTCGGGCGAGCTCGGTGTCACCACCGGGCCATGGGAACTGGCCAAATCCAAAGCCGAGCCCGCGCCGATTGCATTTGGAGATTTTCTCTCGATCTGGAGGAAGCAGTCGGATGGGTCGTGAAAAGTGATTGTCGATGTAGGCGTCGATCATGAGCGGCCCGGAGATTTGCCCGCGGAAACGAAACTTCAGCCGCCAGCTGAACTGCCGGCCAATGTTGATTTCGATCTTGCCCGTGCCGCGCTTGAAAAGGCGGAGAAGATATTAGCGGAGGCGGTAAAGGAAGGCGCAGGCAAAGGAATTTTGACAGCAGCGAGCGACGACATTCGGGTGTTGCGCCAGAATTCCTTCCCTGCCGTCGGCCGCGACGCGGCCAGCGCCATGCTCAGTTCGGACAATGGAAAGATGACGCGCGAAAATTCCGGGGGCGGAGTGAGCGTGGCCTGCGACCTCGTTTATCGTTATGGCTCCTACTCGGCCGAGCGCGGGAACGCGACCGAGCGCGGTTATTATTTAACGATTTGGAGAATGGAAAACGGCGACTGGAAAATCATTGTCGATCTGCAAAAAAAAGCAGCCGATCATCAATAAAGCTTTTTCCGAATGTCCCAGCGGCCGGGACTCAGCTTCGGCGCAGCCGCCGCCCAGGCGATATCGCTGACACATAAATTGTACGGCAAACGCCAACGTGGATGGCGGTGCGCTGTCCCGCGCAGCGGCAAGTACTCGATTTTTTCAAAATAAAACCTGAGTAACTGGTCCAGTTCCTTGAACGAAAAATGGTGGACATGCAGTTGTTCGCCGGAGAGTCGTTTCCCCCGCATGACTTTCCACCGGCGATGCAGGTGATAATCGAGCGGGACCGACCCGACGAACACACTCTGCGGCTGGTTCTTCAGAATCCGATGGACTTCACGCACGGTCAGCGCGGGATACGGCAGATGCTCCAAAACTTCGGTCATCATGATCGCGTCGAAACTTTCGTCGCGAAAATCAATCGCGAAGGTGAAATCCATTTCCGCGCAGGCGATCCGTTCGCGTGCCACTTCCACCGCCGCCGGATCGATGTCCACCCCGATCCAGCGAATGACTCCGACCATCTCCGTCAACACTCCGCCACGGCAGCCGACGTCCAAGCCAAGATGCGTATGATTCTGGCCGTTCAGTTCGAGCCAGCGCCGATAGAACGCGCTTTTGATCTCTTCGTGCTGGGTCCCGATCGTCGCGTAGTAGGCGGGGTTTTGCCGCGCGTTGCCCCAGTCTTGGTACAGCTCCTGGACCAAGCGACGTCCCCGATTCGGCTCGTTCAGCAAAAGCTCCTCCGGAAATTTCTTCTCGCTCATTTGGTCGGCGGCTGGGCAGTCGGCAACGCGCGCAAAATCAAATTGCCGAGCCAGGCCGGATTGGCCAAGCCGTCGCGGTAGGCTTGCAGCGATTCGACGGAGGAATTGACCCGCAGATTGCTGTAGGATTGATCGACATTTTGCCAACGTTCGTGCCAGTAAACGGCGCCCTTGATACGTGGGTAGCGGGTGCGAAACAAATCGAGCGCTTGTTTGATCCAGTGCGGCTTGCGCAAGCCAGGCTGGTCGTCCGGAAAGGGAAACTCGCCGGTGGCCCACTCGGCGATCATGATCGGTTTGTGCGGATCGAGTCCGCACAACTCCTGATACGGCCAATCGAGCAGCGACGGAATATCGGGGTTCGGTTCCTCTTTGAATTGCTGGCCGTAAACACTCAGGCCCAGCCAATCAACGTATTCGGAACCGGGATAATAGAGTAGTTGTTGACGTGAAACATCCATTGAATGTTCGTCGCGCCGCGCGCGCGCACTCGATCGACAACGTAGCGATAAGCTTTGCGGAAATTTTCGGGGCCCTGCCAATTATCGGCGTCGTCGTCCCACTGTTCGCCGCCGTAGTAAGTGCCCGACCACGGGAACCAGTCACCGTTCATCTCAACGCCAAAGGCCACAATCATTGGATGACCGAAGGCGCGCGCCGCGTCCGCCCATTTGTCGATGTAAGCGTCCCATTTCCCCTGCAGGATTTCTAACAGACTGAACCGGTCCGGCCCGCGATTTTGCGTATACGGCTTGTCCCACGGCGACCAGAAGACGAGCGGCAATGAGCCATGTCGCCAGACAACGTTCAGGTTTGCCGTCGGAAAATTCTGTTCGCCCCAGTAACTCGATGAAGCGATGATGGCCTGATGTTTGCCAACTAATTGCTCGAATTCCTCGATGATTTCGAGCGTGACATCATCTTCCTCGTCCCCGAAATCCATAAATGCGCCTGTGTAAGCGCCGTGCTCTGGAACGACGACTTCGACGGGCGCGTCAGGATCGACAGCATGTTGCGACGATGCGCTTTTATGGCATCCGACCAGCGACAAGATCGACAGCGTGGCAAAGCAAACGCCGAACGCCCAACGTCGAACGGTCAACATCGAATCAGATCACGCTTGCACCGGGACGCTGGCGGTGCGCTCGAGTTTGCCCCAGCTCACCCACACGCCTTTGAGCGCGCGGAAGATCGCTTTCCAAATGCAATAGCTGAGCATCGGCCGGTAAATGAGGCGCATCGGCAGGATCCGCCAGGCGGCTCGGATCGGTTCACGCTCGAGAATGCAGGCAAGCGTCGCGAGGATCACGTCCATGCCCAGAAACGTGATCACAAACGGCATGACTGCGCCCCAGGCGCCGAACGGCAGCGAAGCGAGCAAGAACAAATCAACCATCGGCGTGACGGCGACGAGCATGATCTGGAAAAACCAAATGCTCGGCAGACTAAACCAGCCGAGCGCGCGATAGTTCCAGTTGAAAAGCATGTCGCGATGTTTCCACAAACATTGCAGTGTGCCGTAGGCCCAGCGGAAACGTTGCCGCGCGAGTGTGCGCACGCTCTCCGGCGCTTCGGTCCAGCCGAGCGCTTTTGGTACATAAACGATGCGCCGCCGATTTTTGTGCAGCGACAAAGTTAAGTCGGTGTCTTCGGCCAATGTCTGCACGCTCAGTCCGCCTGCCTGCTCGATCGCGTCTTTGCGAATCGCACTGATCGCACCCGGCACAACGGTGATGCAGTTCCAGCGGTTGTAAGCGCGCCGGTCGAGGTTGAAACCGCAGGTGTACTCGAGCGCCTGACAACGCGCGATAAAGGTGCGCAGATTACCCACCTTGGCATGACCCGATACCGCATCGACCCGTTCGTCTGCGAACGGCGCCAGCAGGAGCGGAAGCGTGTCGCGCTGAAAATGCGTATCGGCATCGACGAAGACGATGATGTCATGCGTCACGGCGGCGAGCGCCCGTTGCAGCGCGCGCGCTTTTCCGCGGTTCTCCTGTTCGAAAACGCGCACGCGCGGATCGCGTCGCGCCACGCGTTCGATTTCCCTCGCCGTGTCGTCGCGCGAGCCATCGTTCACTACGACTAGTTCAATTTCGCCTTTGTAATCCGTTTCCAGGATCGTGCGCAAAGTTTCAGCGATCACTTCGACCTCGTTGTAGGCCGCGACCACCACGCTGATTGCTTCGGCGAACTCTTCTCGCCGGCCGGAGCGAAAGCGGTAAGCAAGCCAGACGACAATCAGAGTGCGAATCACCACGAGTGCCGTCGCCACAATCATGAATGCCCAGAGAAATTCCTGGATCGTGTGATAGAGCCGAAACCCCGTGCTGCTGACAAGCCAGTTGAGGGACTGGCCGCGCTGGCGCAGTGGCGGCATGACCGCGTCGCGCGCAGTTCCCAACAACGTACTCAGCGGCACAACCGTATCGCCGCGCGTGTGCAGCCAATTCAAAATCCGTGGCAACGCTTCAACGGTTTGCGAGCGGTCGCCCCCCGCGTCGTGCAACAGGATAATGCTGCCATCGCGTCGCTGTTGCTTCACGCGCTGGACGATGATGTCGGCACCGGGCCTGGCCCAGTCCTGCGGATCGATGTTCTCCAGCACCACGAGATAATTGAGCTCCTGCGCGATTCGCAGCGGCGTCAGCTCGGCCAGTTGCGACGGGCTCGTGTCGGCGGCATAGGGCGGCCGAAACAATGTCGTCGCGCGGCCGGTGATTGATTCAAGCAAAAGCTGCGTCGCGTTTAGCTCGAGGCGGACGTGTTCGGGCCAGCAAAGCGCCAGGTTCGGATGATAGTAAGTGTGGTTGCCGATTTCGTGGCCTTCGTTCACGATCCGGCGCACCAATCCGGGGTAACGTTCCGCGTTCGCGCCGGTCAGAAAAAACGCCGCGGGCGCCTTCGCCGCTTTGAGAATGTCGAGGATCTTCGGGGTCCAGCGCCGATCTGGTCCGTCATCGAACGTGATCGCGACCTGATGTTCGCCGCCGGCGCCCTGATGATAAAGCGTTGGAAATTCAGGAAAGCTCACGTATCGCGCAGTGAGATAACCTTCGGCGTCCACCGCCAGATTGCGCCGGCCATCGGAGCGGCTTTCGTCCACGGTCACGATCTCGCCGTCTCCGACGTCGGTGATGGTGTCGGTTCCTTTCAAGACCTCAAGCAACTCGCGCGTCTGATTCTCGATCTTGAAATCGCGCGAGATGTTGAGCGCGTCCCAGAGCGCCGGATCTTCGGTGCCCAGCCGGTAAAGGGCAAATCCGCCAGCTTTTTGCGCGCGCACTTCACGCAATTCGTTCAGGAACGTCGCGACATCGAGAAACCAGACCGCGTGCTCCTTGTCCGCGTCTTCGAAGTAGAAATACGGACTGTAGTCGGGTGCTTTAACTTCGGCTGCTTCGACGCCGGCGTTTTTGGCGCGGCTCATCGCTTCGGGAAAACTGATCAGCTCGGCCTTTTTTGCGCCGATCGTCCAATCATATCCGTAACTGCCGAGGGCGATGATCCATTGGTGAGTATCGCTGCCGTCCAGTAGAACATGCAGCCAACCTTCAAACCAGGAGCGGGAGCCAAGGGGACCGGGCGGATCGACATCGGAGGTCTCGTCAAAGAGAAACGCCACGAAACGATCGACATTGTCGGAAAGCTCATCGAAATCGATGTAGTCCAACTCCTGCCCCGGCTGCACCGACAACCACAGTTCGCGATCGTCGTAATGCAACGCATCGGCGAATTTGTCGATGAACGCAGTGATCTCTTTCTTGTAAGCGGGATCGATTTGTTCCCAGTCGATCACGACTCCCCGCGCGCCGGCCTCGCGCAGAACTGTCAGCACCCGCTGAATGAAGCGTTGTTGTCGATCTTGCGCACCGTGCGCCAGGTTCTCGATCGCTTCCGGCTGCCAGGTGTCTCCGGCCAGGTTGGTTAGCAGCGGCATGAGCGCGATACCGTGAGTGGCCGCGAATTTCGGCAGGCGCGCATCGGCATCGATTTGCAAATCGCCGAGGCCGTTCACCACCGCCATCCATTCCGGGCAGAGATGCGTAATTTGCGCCGCGTGTCGCTCGAGTGATGCATAGCTGTAAGGATCGCCATTCGTATAAAACGCCAGCCGCACCTCGTTTGGCGGCGATTTCCGTCGTGGCCGTGCCGCGGGAGCTGGTGTGGCCGCGGCCGGTTTCTTCGCCGCTTGCCGCGCCGCGCCGAATTTCTGCCACAGCAACGAGCTGGCCGGGACCTGACCGGCTGGATTTTCTTTCTGCAACGATTTGAGTTGGCCTTTCAATTGCCGCAACGAAAACGGCACGCGCAGTTGCGGGGCGACAAAGAGCGTTTGCACGAACAGGATCGTGCCGATGAAAAAGAGCAAAGCGCTCAGCACCAGCACGAGCCGGAGCCGCGGCCAGCGTTTGCCTGCCGGATCAAGGAACACAAACGGCGTCAGTCCCGGTGAAGGCGGCTCTTGCATGAGCCGCTTATTTTCGTTCACCTCGCGGCAGAAGAAAATCTGATTCTGTCGCGTTCATTTTGCTCCCGCGCCTGCTCATAGCGCTATCGCGAATTTTACCAAAGGTAGGGCGCGACCGCCGGGCGCGCCGCTTCATCATTCGGCGTTTGGCGTTTCTGTTAAGCTGATCGCCAGTTCCCGCGCATTTTCCCGCAACAATTCCCCTGCCCGCGCCATGTTTTCCTTCTCGCTCATGCCCGGCCGCGCGTTCTCGTAAACGGCATCAAAAAGCTCGCGCACTTGTCGATCTTCCGTCGCGCGACCAACAATCGCGAAAACTCGCTTCCCGAGCCTTCGCGCGAGCCGCGCCACACCGGCCGGCGTTTTTCCTTCGAGCGTTTGCCGGTCCAGACTCCCCTCGCCCGTGATGACAAGATCGGCATTCTTCAATTTCGTTGCGAAACCGATTGACTCAGCAACGACATCAAAGCCGGGCCGGATTTTCGCGCCGCAGAAACTCATCAACCCAAACCCGAGTCCGCCGGCCGCGCCCGCACCGGGTTCGTTGCGATAATCAAACCGGAATTCCTTCGTGACAACGTCGGCCAGCGTGGTGAGCGAGCGCTCCAACTTGTCGATCTTATCTTCGCTTGCGCCTTTCTGCGGACCAAACACTCGCGTCGCGCCATTTTCACCCAGTAACGGATTCCGTACATCAACCGCTGCGACAATTTTCGGCAACTTCAAATCTCGCGGTTTTCTTATGCCGCTGAGTCCGATCAAATCGGTCACGCGTATTTTGTCCTGCTCGTGCTCATGATCGAATCGAAACCCTAGCGCGCGAGACCAACGATAATCTCGCGCGCGCCGCGCTTTGCCGCGCCCAGAATCATCTCCCCGACCCCGACGGTGCTTGCTCGAAGCGGATCGAATTCGCCTGGCAAAAGCCGGCGCATTCCGGCGGCTTCGCTCATTTCCATGACGGCGAGCTTTTCACCGTCGACCCACGCGTAGCGCGCTTTGATTTCGCGACCGAGCGGATCGTGCGCTTTGCAGGTGAGCCAAGAGCCGCCTAGCGCCTGCGAGATAACTTCGGCCGTGCCCTCTCCTCCGTCCGCCATCGGCACGATGTCGATCTTCGCGTCGGGGAAAACTTCGCGGAGACCGGCGGCGATGTTCTCCGCGACTTCGCGCGCGCTCAGCGTTCCTTTGAATTTATCCGGCGCGATTAAGACTTTCATTGGTCGGGACGCCGCGCTGCGGCATCCGGTCGGCGCAGCGCGCCGACGCTACCCTTTCAGCTTCTTCTCCAGGATTTCCCCCGCGAGCTGCGGATTCGCCTTTCCCTTCGACAGCTTCATCACCTGTCCCTTCAAAAAATTGAGCGACGCTGCATTGCCCGTTTTGAAATCAGCGGCCGGTTTTGGATTCGCGGCGATCACTTCGTCGCAAAGTTTCTCAATCGCGGTCGTGTCGCTCAGCTGTTCGATCCCCTTTTCTTTTACGATCGCGGCGGCGCCTTTGCCGGTGGCAAACATCTCAGCGAAAACCTCCTTGCCCTGTTTGCCGCTGATCCGTCCGCCGTCGACCAGGTTTACCAGCGCGTCGAGCGCTTCGGGTGGAATCGGGCAATCGTTGATCGTTTTAGATCTCGAAATAGCGCGCCAGATCGAGGTCGCTCGCCAGAACGCCGGCGTCATACGCGCTCACCTGATATTGCTCGACAAACCGCGCCCGCTTCGCCTTCGGCAATTCCGGCACGCGCCCGCGGACATCGCCGAGCAGCACCTCGGTTTTCACCGGCACGAGATCGGGATCGGGAAAATAACGGTAATCGTGCGCGAATTCCTTGGTCCGCATGAGGAACGTCTCGCCTGCGACCTCGTCCCAGCCGCGCGTTTCCTGTTGCAACTTTTCCCCGCGTTCCAGCGCATCGATCTGCCGTTGAATTTCAAACCCCAGGGCGCGACGCACGCCGCTGATCGAGTTCATGTTCTTAATCTCGATCTTCGCGCCGAGCTCGGTCTGGTTTTCCGGCCGCACCGAAACGTTGCAATCGCAGCGCAACTGGCCTTTCTCCATATCGGCATCGCTGACCCCGCCATAGATCAGGATTTGTTTGAGCGAGGTGAGAAAGGCGAACGCTTCCTCGGGCGAATTGATCTCCGGCTGCGTCACGATCTCCATCAACGGCGTACCGGCGCGATTGAAATCGATTCCGGTGGTAGTCTCGAAGTGGAAACTTTTCGCGACATCTTCCTCCAGGTGGATTCGCACGAGATGCACTTCCTTCTCCGGCGTGGCGATGTTTTTCTGCGCGTCCTTTGGATAAGCGAGATCGTGCAACGGCACGTTGCCGTTGGTGCACAGCGGCATGTCGTATTGCGAGATCTGATAATTCTTCGGCATGTCGGGATAAAAATAATTTTTGCGGTCGAACTTGCCGATCGGCGCGATGTCGCAACCGAGCATCAAGCCGGTGAGCACCGTCATGCGCAGCGCCTCGTGGTTCATCACCGGCAAGGCGCCCGGCAGTCCGAGGCAAACCGGGCAGGTGTGCGTATTCGGTTCCGCTCCAAATTCCACCGGACACGTGCAAAACATTTTCGAGCGCGTCTTGAGCTGGACGTGCACCTCCAGGCCGATGGTGGCGAGGTATGGAATTGCAGATTTCAAATTGCAGATTTCAAATTTGCTGCTGCCGATTTTCGCGACGTGACAAAGATGGCAACCAACTCGCTTGCTTCGCTCAGCAGTGGCTCAACGCGCCGCAAAGGGAGCAATTTCGATTCATTGATCAGTTCCAGCCACAGCTGAGTTTCATCTGCTTCCTCAAGAACTACTCCCATTTTGGCCACAAACTCAGCACGGGATCGGGCGCGGCAGGCGGCGCGGTAATTTGCCGCAACTGAGGTGCCGCAACGAACGAGCTGATTTGCTATGGCTCGGCCTTCGATCGTCTTCGGAAGCGCAGCAACAAGTTTTAGAACGCGCAACGCGAACTGCTTCGTCCGCACTTTCAATTCCTCAGGCGTCATGCCTCAGCAATTTGCAATTATTTCTCAGTCGCATAGTCCAGCGCCGCGCTGAAATTGAAATTTCTCAACGCCGCGAGCAGCGTCGGGTCCCTCGCCGCCTCGATGACTCGTCGGTCCCGCAAAAGATCGACAATCCGTCCATGTTGGATCATTTGGGCGATCTCGGGATCGCTGCGGAGCGCTGCGATCTTTGGGTTCTCGGTTAGTTCGCGCGCGCCGGGAAAGGAGAGAAATCGCTCGGCCGCCTGTGGGCTGGAGGCGATGCGGCCGACTTTGCCAAGTTCATCATAGGTCTTGGCCGGAAGGACGTCCGCCTTTTTCACGGCATCGCCGATCACGCCCATCTCAAGAGAATTCTTCAGGCGCGCGAGCGACGTCATCAACTCCGACGAACCCCCGTTCGCCGCACCAGTCAAACCGCGCCGCACGTCCACCGCGTGCACAACGGTTGATCGTGCGGCCTGCTCCTGCACGTGCGCGTCGGCGATGGCGCCGACCGATCTCACGCCGACGATCATCACCCAGACCAGAAAGGCGCCGAACAACAGCCCGAGCGTTGCGCCGGTGACGCCATACATCAGGCGCACAAATGCCGACTCATGCTGATTGGTTCGTTTGAAGAGAATCGAACCAACACCGCTGATGAGCGCATAGATCGCGATTGCGAGCACTGCACCCGCGATAATTGTCACGAGTTGGTCCGGCATCTTCAAAAACGGCCGCACCAAGGGCAGAACGTATTTCCCGCCGAAAAACGCCACGAAATACGCCGCGACCAGCGCGCCGAGCCGCGCCAATTGGCGCGCCCCGCCGCGGCGCCAGCCGCGCACAATTTCGTACAAAACCAGCAGGAGCGCGATGGAGACAAACACGAGCTGCCACATCGGCGACCCTGCCGCTTGCTCGAATTGCTGATTCATTTGTGGAAAGAAATTGCTCGTTGCCGCAGGGTGTGGTCGCACAAGACCAGCGCGGCCATTGCTTCTACCATCGGAACGGCGCGTGGCAACACGCACGGGTCATGTCGGCCGAGTGCCGCGAGTTTGGCCCGCCCACCCGATGCGGTCACGGTTTGCTGTTCCCGCGCGATCGTGGCCGGCGGCTTGAATGCGACACGAAAATAAATGTCTTCACCGTTGCTGATCCCGCCCTGGATTCCGCCCGAGTAATTTGTCGATGTGCGAATCCTTCCGCCGCGCATTTCGAATGGATCGTTGTGCTCGGAGCCACGCATCCGCGTTGCCGCAACTCCTGATCCGATCTCAAAAGCTTTGGTCGCCGGCAAACTCAACATCGCTTTGGCCAGATCGGCCTCGAGTTTGTCGAAGACCGGCTCGCCCAAACCGGCGGGCGGATTGCACACGACGCATTCGACCACGCCGCCTAACGAGTCGCCAGCGGCACGCGTTTTCTCAATGAGTGAAATCATCTTCTTCGCTGCTGCCGCATCCGGGCACCGGACGATGTTTGCCTCCACGTCCGCTCGTTGCACCTTCGAATTGTCGATCTTCGCGACGAGATCGTACACCTGAGCCACATAGGCGACGATGTCGATCTTGGGACAAAAGTGTTGCAGCACTTTGCGCGCAATCGCGCCCGCGGCGACGCGTCCGATTGTCTCACGCGCCGAAGCGCGTCCCCCGCCCTGCCAGTTTCGAATCCCGTACTTGGCTTCGTAAGTAAAGTCCGCATGGGATGGCCGAAACTTGGTCGCGATCTCGGCGTAGTCCTGCGGCCGGGTGTCTTTGTTGCGAACGAGGATGGAAATGGATGTGCCGAGCGTTTTGCCATCGAACACGCCGGACAAAATCTCGCAACGGTCCTCTTCTTTGCGTTGCGTCGCGATCTTGCTTTGACCCGGGCGACGCCGATCGAGCTCGCGCTGAATCTCCGCTTCGCTGACGTCGATCTTCGGTGGACAGCCATCGATTACCACGCCGATGCCGCCGCCGTGCGACTCGCCAAACGTGGTCACGCGAAAAATTTGTCCAAACGTGTTGCCCATCGGGCGGGAAGGTAAAGCGCTCTCGCCAATTGACAATGTGGGAGCGGCCTCAGTGCCGCGACGGTCGGGACGCTGAGGTCCCTCCCACATTCAGATCGCTTCGAACGCGCTCTCCAGATCGTCCATCAAATCGCGCAAATCCTCGACGCCGACGGAGAGCCGGACGAGCGAATCGCTCACGCCAATCGCTTCGCGTTGTTCCTTTGGCACAGAGGCGTGGGTCATGAGCGCGGGATGATCGATCAAGCTTTCGACGCCGCCGAGGCTCTCGGCCAGCGCAAAGAGGTGCGTGTTTTCCAAAAACCGCCGCGTGCCGTCAAGATCGGTTTTCAAAACCGCAGTCACGATTCCACCAAAACCGCGCATCTGCGTGCGGGCGAGATCGTGTTGCGGATGGGATTTGAGCCCCGGATAGCTGACCGACTTCACATCCTTGCGATCCTCGAGCCAGCGCGCGATCTCGAGCGCGTTCGCGCAATGGCGTTCCATCCGCAGCGCCAAAGTTTTCAGGCTCCGCAGGACAAGAAAGCTATCGAAGGCGCCGGCAATCGCGCCAACGGAATTCTGGAGAAACGCAATCTGATCGGCGAGCTCCTTCTTTTTTCCGACGACAACGACCCCGCCGACCAAATCGGAGTGGCCGTTCAAATACTTGGTCGCGGAATGGACGACAATGTCGAACCCGCGCTCGATCGGCCGCTGGATCCAAGGCGTGGCGAAAGTGTTGTCGCAAACCGAAATGATGTCGTTCTCGCGCGCGATCTTCGCGATCGCTTCCAGATCAATAACTTTGAGGAGCGGATTGCTTGGCGTCTCCACCCACACCATCCGCGTATTCGGACCGATCGCGTCCTCGAACGCGGCCGCATCGGTAAGATCGACAAAGGTGAAGTCGAGCCCGGCCGAGCGACGCCTGACTTTTTCAAACAACCGAAACGTGCCGCCGTAGAGATCGTCGCTCGCTACGACATGCGAACCGCTGTCGATGACTTCGAGCACCGTCGACATGCCCGCGAGTCCTGAGGCGAAAGCAAAGCCGCGTGTCCCGCTTTCCAGATCGGCGATGCACTTTTCGTAAGCGAGCCGCGTTGGATTGATCGAGCGCGAGTAGTCGTAGCCCTTGTGCTTGCCCGGGCTCTCCTGCACATAAGTCGACGTCGCGTAAATCGGCGTCATAATCGCGCCGGTAGTGGGATCCGGTTCCTGCCCGGCATGAATCGCGCGCGTGGCAAACTCGTGTGGCTTTTTCATTGTCGATCTAATTTACCCGCGAATGACGCGAATCCCACGAATTCGAAAGAATATTTGCCTCTATTCGCGTGATTCGCAGGCTGAAATCAGGTGTATTCGCGCTCTTTCGGCGCGGCGGATTTCGGCATGTGCAAGCGCAAATAGGAAAGCAAATCGGTGCGCGTGATCAGCCCGAGAAATTTGTCGGCATCCATGACAATGGCGACGCGGCCACGGTCGAAGACTTCGAGCAAATCTTTGATGTTCGCACTGGGCGGGAGCGTCTCGAGACGGTCGATCATCGCTTTTTTTACCGGATCGTTAAAATGCGTCGGATCACGGTGCACTTTCACCAGCAGATCCGATTCATCGACGATCCCCAGCGCGCGCCCGCTCTGATCGACCACCGGTAACTGCGAAACATCTGAGTCGCGCATCCGCTTGAATGCCGTCAGCAGCGTGTCCTCAGGGCCGATCGTAATGACTTCGCCGGCTTCATAACGATGCGTGATCAGGTCACTCAAATCGCCGTGTGGCGGCCGATGAATGAAGCCCTGCTCGGCCATCCAGAAGTCGTTGTACATTTTGGAAAGATATTTGTTGCCGGTATCGGGCACGAAACTGACGACCCGTTTCGACTGTTTCTGCTCACGACAATACCGGAGCGCACCGGCGACAAGCGTGCCGGTTGATGAACCGCCAAAGATCCCTTCCCGCTTCAGCAACTCGCGGACAGTCGAGAAACTTTCTTCGTCGTCAATCTCGAACGCATCGGTCACCAGCGACATATCAGCAATCTCGGGAACGAAATCTTCGCCGATGCCTTCGACTGCCCAGCTCCCGGATTCCACGAGCTGACCTGTCTTCACGTACTCGTAGAGAATCGACCCGGTTGGATCGGCCAAAACCATTTCCATCCCGCGTCGTGGCTTCACTCGATTGAAAAAGCGCCCCAGACCGGTGAGCGTTCCTCCGGACCCAACGCCGACAACGATTGCATCGACATCGTGCCGCATCTGTTCCCAAATTTCCGGGCCGGTCGTGCGCTCGTGCGCGAGCGGATTGGCGGGGTTGCCAAATTGATTCACATAAAAGCCGCCCGCGATCTCTTCCGCCAGCCGCGCCGCCATGTCCTGGTAATACTCCGGATGGCCGCGTGTGACGTCGGAGCGGGTCAGGCGCACTTCGGCGCCAAGGGCCCTGACGTGCGAAATCTTTTCCTGCGACATTTTGTCGGGAATCACCAGCACGACGCGGTAGCCTTTGGCGCCAGCTACCAGCGCCAGGCCCAAACCGGTGTTACCGGCAGTCGCTTCAATGACCGTTCCGCCGGGACCCAATTTTCCTTCGCGTTCGGCGGCTTCGATCATCGAGAGCGCGATGCGGTCCTTAATCGAGCCCGTCGGATTCTGATTCTCCAGCTTCAAAAAGAGCTGACACGGTCCGCTGTCGAACTGCGTAATCTGGACCAGCGGCGTGTCGCCGATATACGAAAGAATGGCCGGAGGTTTCTTTGAGCTGACTGCAGGGGCGGTCGGAATTTCGAGCATTTGTCGATCTTTCGTTGCTTATTCTTCCAGCTTCGGCTCGCCTTTGTGCGACCATTCCGATTTGCTGTCTTCCAGAAATTGCTGGAGCATAGGAAAGCGGACTTCGCCGTAATTCAAGGCGTAGCGAAGATCGCCGCCTTTGTAAATCCAGGTTGTTGGAATCCAGATCAGCGGCAGGCCGGCAAACTGTTTGATTTTGTTTTCGCCGCGACGCGGCCCGGGATCGGCCAGGATGGTGACGTTTGGTTGGTCGGCGATCTGGAATTTTTCCAGCATGGATTTTCCATCGCCGCCATCGTTCCAGACCGAGACAAAGTAGAATTTCACGTTCGGATTGTCTTTCACCATCTTGAGCCAGCCGCCGTTTTTCAGTTCGGCCTGACAATTGGAACACCACGGTGCCCACAGGTGCACAACGCTCAGGTCGCGCGATTTGATGGCGTCGAGAACTTTTTGCTCCACGAGAGATCCGGCGTGGAGCGAATTAGCGGTCAAAACGACCGCTAAAATCGAGACACGCAAGATCGACATCTTGCTCATAAACTAAGAGGGAAACGCCCAACGCTCAACGCCGAACGCCGAATTCAACTGGAGGGACACGCGTCGTCCTCCATTGCGTTTGACCTTCCCACCCAACTTCGTTACTGTGGCGCTCCGTTTTCCGCGACGTTAGCTGCGCGGAATTTCGGCGGTCATAGACCGCTGCCACAGATACAGGCAAAGGAGCCTACTGATTTTATGGTGCAACTGCAGGATGTGATGTCGAAGCCGATGCCGGACTTCCGGGAAGGCAGCATCGTCAAGGGCCGCGTTTTGGAAGTGCGCCCGCGCGAAGTGCTGGTCGACATCGGCTACAAATCCGAGGGCGTGATTCCAATCGGCGAATTTGAAAACCCCGACGCGCTCGAAGTCGGCGACGAAGTCGATGTCTTGCTCGAGCGCCTCGAGAACGATGAAGGCATGGTCGTGCTCTCGAAGGAAAAAGCCGCTTACCGCCAGAACTGGAACAAGATCGCGAGCGTTTACGAAGGCGATGGATTGATCAAGGGCAAGGTGAAGTCGGTCGTGAAAGGTGGGCTGATGGTGAACATCGGCGTCGAGGCATTTCTTCCCGCCTCGCAGATCGACATCGTTCCGCCGAAAGATCTCCAGCAGTTCGTCGGCAACACCTACGATTTCAAAATCGTCAAGATCAATGACGATCGCCGCAATGTCGTGCTGAGCCGGCGCGAGATCATCGAACATGAGCGCAGCGAAAAACGGCAGAAGTTTCTCGACAGCGTCAAAGTCGGCGACCGCGTCGTGGGCACAGTCAAGAACCTGACCGATTTCGGTGCGTTCATCGATCTGGATGGAATGGACGGCCTCCTCCACATCACGGATATGACCTGGGGCCGGCTCGGCCACCCGAGTGAGCTGGTCAAAGTCGGTCAGCAACTGGAAGTCCAGGTTCTCGATATCAATAAAGAGAAAGAACGCGTCTCGTTAGGCCTGAAACAGACGCAGAAGAATCCATGGGACCAGATCGAGGAACGCTTCCCCGCCGGTCAGCGCGTCAAAGGGAAGATTACAAACCTGGTTCCCTACGGCGCCTTTGTTGAACTGGAGGAAGGCGTCGAAGGCCTCATTCACGTTTCGGAACTTTCCTGGACGAAACGAATCATGCGCCCGTCCGACATTTTGACGATCGGCCAGGAAGTCGAAGCCGTCGTGCTCGGCGTTAATAAGGAGGAACAGAAAATTTCGTTAGGCCTGCGCCAGCTTGAGCCCAACCCATGGGATGAGATCGAGAAGAAGTTCACCATCGGCAGCCGCGTCAAGGGAAGAATCCGGAATATGACTGCCTACGGTGCGTTCGTGGAGCTGGACGAAGGGATCGACGGCATGATCCACGTTTCGGACCTGAGCTGGACCCGCAAGATCAATCATCCGAGCGAGATGTTTAAGAAAGGCGACGAAGTCGAAGCCGAGGTGATCGACATCGACAAAACCAACCAGCGGATCAGTCTCGGGATCAAACAGCTCACCGAAGACCCGTGGAAGAACATCGATCAGAAATATAAGATCGGTGACCTGGTCAAAGGTCAGGTGACAAAGCTCGCCAGCTTCGGCGCGTTTGTGCAGTTGCAGGATGATATCGACGGTCTCGTCCACATCTCGCAGTTGAGCGAAGAACACGTCGCCAAAGTCAAAGACGTGCTCAAAGTTGGACAAGAAGTCGAGGCCCGTGTGATCAAGGTCGACAAGGTCGAGCGCCGCATCGGATTGTCGATCAAAGCCGCCAATTACTCCGAGGAACAACTGCGCAAGGAAGCGGAGACCTTCGACACACTCCGCCCCGGCGAAGACATGGTCGGCCTCGAAAAAGCGTTCGCCGCCGCCGAACAGGAAGAATATCGCCCCGGCGAAGCGAAAAAAGTCGCCAAGGAATCGAAGCCGGCGAAAGAGCCCAAAGAAGCCAAGCGCGAGTCGAAAAAAGAATCGAGGAAAAAGTAGTTGCGCGTGGTGTGGTCAGTCTGACGCAATGCTAATATCGATCAAATTGCATAGAACTCCTTCGAGTCGCCGGAAGATTAGGCGCATCTGAACGGGAGATAACGTTGGCTCGATGGCATGCGTTCCGTGTTGAAAAAGCTTCGCGAGCGCAAGGATCGATTGAACATCGGTCACCACGAAATCCGATAAAGGTCCAGCGGCGACCGGCGAACAAATATACAGAAGTCTAGTCTCACGCGTCGGTCTGCCTTGATGGAAACGGCGAGGATCTGTCGTCCATCGTTTCACGTCCGCATCCGGCGCAAGTGTATGAATTACATGTGTGAATAGTTCTCGAAGAGAGATCATCGCATGGCGAATCTTATCTGGATTATTAGATGTGGCGGCCATATGTGCGCCGTCCCACATTTTACGGAATCCCGGATTCACTTTATCGAGAAAACGTTCAAGACGCGTTTCGGCATACGTCCGAAGGTCAGCCCTCGTTGATTCACGAGCACGCTGAAGAGATTTGCTTAAAGGCGGTCCCGTTGGAATTTCGAGGAACAGATCGCCGCTCTGAAAATAACTTCGCGATGGAATTGGGAACAACGTCGGTTCAATCTGGTGAGCTGGTACAGCACGCAAAAAAGCTGTGTAAGTGTCACCAACTCGCTGGAAATCCTTGTGCAGACCTTCAAATGGCATTGCCGCCGAAATAGACATTGCCGGCCTCGGTAAAAGGAGCTCATCCATGAGTTTCGTTAACCGCGAGGCTTCGAGCACCTCGGGAAGACGCAGTGTTTCGGGCACGCAATCGACTAACGGCTCTAACAATCGCATCGGTCTTGTGGATAGGCTTTCCGTCAATGATAACGGTGCCAGCAAAGAAGGAGCTGTCGTAGACATCGCTAAATGATCCGATGGCGACAGCAAATCCGAAGGTGCGAATCCGAGCGGTACAGGTTTTAGCAGGTCGCTAAGCAGCGGTGCCATCGGCTTATTTTCGAATCCAGTTAGCAATGAAAACGGCTATGGCTGGATGGCGACCGACAACGCAGCCTTCGGGAGCGCAGCCTCCAGTGCCGGTGTTAGCGCAGGGCTCAACGGATCGCCGAGAGCCAAGCTACTTTTTGGACTCAGAACGTCTGCCAACAGCGACGGAGGCGACAGCACAGGTGGCGAAATCAAATCCTTCAAATGGGCGCTGAGGGGCGAAACGGCATCACACTTGGGAAATAGCGTCGCGGAGAGTGCTGAAATTTCTGGCGATTGAGCACGTTTTGATGGATCCGAAAGAGATTTATCAAGATCGGTAAACGGATCTATCGGATTGAAAGACATCGACCAAATCTCATTTTGATGAGGAAGATTTCAATCTAATTTTGCGCCCAAAACAGATTTTGTTTTCTCTCCCGCGCCTTGCTAGAAACCACGAGCATGGACATGATTGCCCAGATTACGAAAATGCGGTGCTTATGCTAGTACGCAAAACACGCCCTTCCGCTCCGCGCGAGAATCAATTACTCTCTCCAACCACGACAATTTCATCGCGTGTTTGCGGTACATAGATACCTGTGCAGCGACCTTGTTCATCTGCGACTAACCACGGATGGGATGTGAATGTATCCATGTCGATGGTGCCCCTAGCTGGCAACATACCAAACGGCTGTCGCTTACCATCATAATCAAGCCAGAAGATTTGAAAGTTACGATCCAACTTGTTTTCAAAGCGAAGCGACACCTGCTTGCTACCAAGGCCGAAGCTAGACCGCAATTGCCCCTCATCATGGCAGGCAATCTCATCGGTATGGCTGCCGCTAACGGCTGCAGGCTTAGGCTCTTTTGCAACTTCAGGACTCGGCTTAAGAAGCGGATTTGGAAAAACTTCGATTAGAACGAACAGCGCTATCCCACTCGTAGCCGATATTCTCCAACCGGCCAATGTTCCGTGTAAAATAATTCCGCCGAGAAGAAAGACCGAAAGGAAGGCGGCTGTCAGCGCCATCACCAATTGAACTACTGCCATTTGGCTGGGTGTCGGATGGGGAACAAGCAGCGTGAAAGTGAAGAGAAAAATTACAAAGATGAGCCCAAATATCCAAGACGCCAATGTCGAAACAGATTTAGGAATATCGGCCGGCATGTTCGGGGGAGTCTTTCAATTCGTTTGTTGGTGGGTGGCACTGCTCCATCAACTCACTAGTTATTGATTTTGGAGAGAACATGCGAGCTTATCCAGCACTTTGTTGAACATCCCAAATGGCATTAGCTTGGTTCAAGGATCAGCGGCCATGGCTCTTAGTTCCAGGCAGCACTGTCTTCAATTGTTAATCAGCGCAGTTTTGTTGTCCGTCCTTGCCGCTTGCGGTGGCCCGTCGCGCGACATCGTCGGTAAATGGCAAACATCAGCGGGTTCGAATGCAGTCGTTTGGGAATTCGCTCGTAACGGCCTGGTCGTGATCGGCGGCACCCGAGGCAAATACAGTTTGGGGGATGGCGGTGGTCGAGTAAAAGTTGAAATGCCCTTCGGGACGGCGGTTTATCACGTCCAAATCTTGCATGACCACATGACTTTCCGGGATTCGACCGGTTCGCAGATTCGATTTAGCAGAATAAGGTA
>QHPZ01000097.1:23866-26476 GCA_003219225.1 Verrucomicrobiota bacterium
CACGCGGTCGACGAGCATGTTGTCACCTTCGGTGACGTAATGCACGCGTACCGGCACGCCCACATGGACGCGGGTGCGCACCATCGCTTCGTCGAGTTCTCTGCCGCTGCGGGTCACGTAAACAACGTGTTTACCGAAGCGGTAACTTCTCGGTCCGGCACTTTCCTTGAGCACGATCGTACTGCCCGGGCTCCACTCGGTGATCGTGCCGCTGCCCTCAGTCGTGGTCGTTGTGGTGGAGGTTTCGGTGACCTGCGCCCACGCGAACGGTGCCGCGACTGCCAATGCCATACTGAGTATTAGCTTCTTCATAACTTAATTTGGACGCGCCTCCGCCCGCCGTATTCGCGCAAAATCGGTTTCTCGGCGCTTCGAGGAAAAAGGAACCGGCGCAACGCGCGAGCGGATATCGAGCGCAACGACGACTCACTCGAAAGCGCGACGATGGCGTGGCGCGCGGTGAATGCCTGACTAGAACTCGGCGCTGCCGGGCGTGCGCGCGAATGGAATCACATCGCGGATGTTCGAGACGCCAGTCACGAACATGAGCATGCGTTCGAAGCCAAGCCCAAAGCCCGAATGCGGCACGCTGCCGTAACGGCGAAGATCGAGATACCATTTGTATTCGGCCGGATTCATTTTGTGCCGCCGCATATTCTGCTCCAGCACTTCGAGGCGCTCCTCGCGCTGGCTGCCGCCGACGATCTCGCCAATTCCGGGCACGAGCAGGTCCATCGCCGTCACCGTTTTGCCGTCGTCATTTAACCGCATGTAGAACGGCTTGATCTGTTTCGGATAGTTGAAGATCGTGACCGGCGATTTGAAATGCTTCTCCGTTAGCCAACGCTCGTGCTCGGACTGCAGATTGAGCCCGGAGCCGATCGGAAATTCGAACTTCTGACCGCTTTTTTCCAAAAGCTCGACCGCTTCGGTGTAAGTGACGCGTTGAAACTGTCGATCCAGCACAAAATCGAGCCGCGCCAGCAGCTCGCGGTCGACAAACTTCGCGAAAAGCTCCATATCTTCCGCGCAATTCTCGCGCACATCGCGGATGAGATATTTCACGAGCTCCTCCGCCAGGTCCATGTTCCCCTGCAGATCGCAGAACGCCATCTCCGGCTCGATCATCCAAAACTCGCTCGCGTGCCGCGACGTGTTCGAGTTTTCGGCGCGAAACGTCGGGCCGAACGTGTAAACTTTCGAAAGCGCGCAGGCGAACGCTTCGGCTTCGAGCTGTCCGCTCACCGTCAGATACGTGCAGCGTGCAAAAAAATCTTTCGTGTAATCGATGCTGCCGTCCGCGCGGCGGGGCGGGCTCGCCGGATCGATCGCCGTGACGCGAAACAATTCGCCCGCGCCTTCGCAATCGCTTGCCGTGATAATCGGCGTGTGCACGTAAACGAACCCGCGTTCCTGGAAAAACGTGTGAATCGCGAATGCCAACCGGCTGCGCACACGAAACACGCAGCCGAACAAATTCGAGCGCGGCCGCAGGTGCGCGATCTCGCGCAGGAACTCGGGTGTATGTCCTTTTTTCTGGAGCGGATAGGAATCCTCCGCGCGCCCAACGATGTCGATCCTGTCCGCGACGAGTTCCCATCGCTGACCTTTGCCTGGTGACGCGACCAGATCGCCGTGCACCGCGATCGAGGCGCCGGTCGTGATCTTCTGCACCTCGCCATAGTTTGGCAGCGAATCTTTCGCGATCACCTGGAGACTTCTTAGCGACGAGCCGTCATTCAGCTCGAGGAACGAAAACGTTTTTGAGTCGCGCCGCGTGCGCACCCAGCCCTGCACAACGATGTCGCTGCGCGGCGCCGAGCTTTGCATCGCATCTTTTACCGTTGTCGCTGTCAATCGAAACATTCGAGGTATTTGATTCCCGAGCCGGTGTTGAAAATAACGACGCGTTCGCTGATGTCGATCTTGCCGGCGGCGCGAAGTTTTTTGAGCCCGGCAAAGCATGCCGCGCTCTCCGGCGCGATAAACAAGCCTTCCTTGCGGCCAACTTCACGCACGGTTCGAATGATCTCGTCATCATCGATCGCGACTGCGCCGCCTTCGGACGCGCGCAAGATTTTGAGGATCAGAAAATCGCCGATCGCTCTTGGCACCCGGAGGCCGGATGCGACCGTATGCGCGTTTGGAAATTCAGCCGCAAATTTTTCGCCCGATTCGAACGCGCGCACGATCGGCGCACAACCGCTTGCCTGCACCGAAAACATCCGTGGCCGGTGATTGTCGATCCAGCCGAGCGCTTCCATTTCATCGAACGCTTTCCACATCCCGATCAGGCCGGTGCCGCCGCCGGTCGGATAAAGAATCACGTCCGGGAGTTTCCAGCCGAGCTGCTCGGCGATTTCGTAGCCGAGGGTCTTTTTGCCTTCGATTCGATACGGCTCCTTCAATGTGGACATCTCGAACGAGTCCTCGCGCTCTTTGCGGCGAGCGATCTCCGAGGCGCAATCGGTGATCAACCCATCAATGAGAGTGACGTGCGCGCCCAGCTCGCGACATTCAACAATGTTCGTGCGCGGCGTGTCGCGCGGCATGAAAATGTGCGCTTCAAGCCCGGCGCGGGCGGCGTAGGCGGCGAGCGCGCCGCCGGCG
>QHPZ01000098.1:0-1434 GCA_003219225.1 Verrucomicrobiota bacterium
CGCGGCATGGCAGGTCGATGAGCGAGACAGTTCTCGATTATACACGCAATCACCGCGCCTGTAGGGGACGACGCTGTCGTCCCGTGGGAAGCCCACGGCTTCCCCTACAGATTCTTTGATTCCGATTTCGCGCGGATCCTTGCGGCTTCGCGCATGAAGTCGGGATTGCGAATGATCCGGGTCGGCTCTTGCGGAGCGGAATCGCTGCGCACAAATAATGAGAGACAATCGATCAAGCGCCGCCCGCGCCAGTTCACCAGCTCTTAAGTGAGGCAATACAGTCCATGCCGCGCGCACAGAGCGCGAAACAACTCCGCGCTCATGCTCGGGTTCCGGTGATGCGCCCAATCGAGAATGTTTAGTTTAATCAGCGGTTTGGTCAGCCAGCGCGGCAGCCGCTCGCGCAATGAGCCGGCGAACTCGCCAAAATTGGAATGATGAATGAAGCCTTTGCCGCCGGGCTTTAATGTTCGGCCAAGTTCCGCGAGGTAAGCGTCCACGATCTCGCGGTCCATGTGGACGAAGGAATCGAAGCTGAAGACGAAATCGACTGAAGCATCGGGCAAGATCGATAATGAGCGGCCGTCGTTCAATTCACAGCGCACGTGCGGATCGTTTGCGAACCGTCGTCGGCACGCTTCGATGCATTCGGCGACGCGATCGACCGCCCAGAGATGTTGGCAATGGTCTTTGAGATAATTCGTCCAGCGCCCGAACCCCGGCGCGATCTCCAATATCGTTTCGGCCGGCAAACAATCGCGGATCCGCGGGAGAATCGCGCCGAACCATTGCCCGGCCGAAGTCCCCCACGGCTGCGACCATTCTTCGCCCGCATCTTTCCAATCGTATTTCGTCCTGGGAACGGCAGGCGGCGTCTGCGTCTCGGCCATGGCGGTGATGTTGGACAATGACCGGAACGATGTCTATCGATTCTGCCGGCGCAAGCTCAACAGGCTCTCTTCTGAATCTGTGTAAAACCTGCCCTGAGCGGCAGTCGAATGGGTCTGCGAAATCTGTAGATCAATTATTTCAGACGCGGATCGAGCACGAAATCGCCCGCGTCTTTGATTTTGATTTTCGAGAAATCGGGATGTTTCGGGTTCAGCGAAAATGTTCGTTCGAGCGGGACCAGCACACTTGGCAAGGCCAGCACTGCCGATCGCCCTGACTTGATCCAGTCATCACCCATTTGCTTCGACACGGGACTTGGCGGCTGCGCGTTCCAGCCTTTCGGCAATTTCTTAAGATCGACAATCGTCATCAGCGCGTCGTCGAACGCGACGCGGAACGCACGAAACTTGTCTCGCATTCTGACCGGCTGCGTGTGGGCACGAATCTCCAGCGCCGCCAAGGCCAGGTTTTCGCTGCAATAAACCATCCGCATGCCGGCTGAATTCCACCGGCCCTCGAAAATGCGCGCGCCTTCTCCCGAGA
>QHPZ01000098.1:1468-1700 GCA_003219225.1 Verrucomicrobiota bacterium
AGGTGAGGGCCTTTGCAATCGGCCATCAGGAATAAACGCCGTACTCGATTCGCCCGAGCAGATCCTCCACTTCGCGCGCGCCGATCTCTGACTTTGCAAAATCGAGCGGCACCGCCCCGCCGAGCCCGGATTGCTTGTGGGTCAGCCACTCCCGCGCGCTGGCTGCGTCACCGAACACGTCTTCGGCCTTTTTCAGCAACCGCTGATACCGAACAAGTTTCTCCGACTCTTC
>QHPZ01000100.1:0-4675 GCA_003219225.1 Verrucomicrobiota bacterium
CGCGGCCGTGCCTTGGAAGCCGATGATCGTCTGACTCGTATTTTGAGCTGGTGCGAACAAGATAAAGGCGACCGGATTAATAATCTTGCTCGTGTCCACACCGAAGGGGCCGGAGTTGGGGTAGTTGTTGACGCCGTAGCTGACCGGAGTTTGCGTGGCTGACTGCGTGCGCGTGCGCGTGTCCCAAGGCGATTGAAACACTCCCCAGTCGGCCACGTACGGCGCCGTGGAACTGATCGGGGGACACAGTCGGGTCATCCAAGTCGGGCCGGTGTTTGGAAAGAACGTGCCATCGTTGTCGTTGAGATAACGCAGCGTCCCGAAGGCGATCTGGCGCAGGTTATTCATGTCCCTGGTGATGTTCGCGCGCTCCTGCACGCTGATGAAAACCGGGAACGCGAACGTCGCCAGTATCGCGATGATCACGATCACAATGATCAGCTCGATCAAGGTAAAGCCGTGTTCGGTTTTTGCCTGCATCGCCCTTAGCCGATTCGAGAGTAACAATTTTGCACCGAAGCGAAAGGAAAATCAATAGCTTTGAGACGATGGCGCAAAAGCATTCGGAGCCTGCTCGCTAAGGCTTTCGGAGTTGACAAAGCCGCCGCCAGTTTGTGTAACTAACCCCATGCCGGAGCCGGCCGACCCAAATCCGCCCCCGCCAGTGTCGCCGGTCCCCGATCCAGCACCCGAACCAATGACAAGATCGACGTCCAGCGGCCTGCCCTCCAACGTCGCCGCCGCCCTCGCCTGTATTCCACTGATCGGCGGGATTATTTTTTTGATTCTCGAAAAACGCGACGCGTTCGTCCGCTTTTATGCGATGCAATCGATCCTTTTCGGCGCCGCCTGGATATTGATCAACATTGCCTGCGCCATTCTCACCGGCCTCTTCAGCCATGTGCCGGTGATCGCGTTCATTCTGGTGACATTGCTGAGCTTGCTTTGCTGGCTGATTTACGTCGCTTTGTTCGTGCTCATGGTGGTGAGCATGGTGAAAGCGCTCAATAGCCAGCGCTGGGAAATGCCGTACATCGGGCCGATGGCGAGCAAACAGATCGGCCAAATCTAACCGCGCTTGGATGTTGGTGGTTGGAGCTTGCTATCTGCGAGCAGTCTCACGACCAGTTCTGTCAGCACGAGTTCGTGTTCCAGCTGGGTCGTGACGAGTTTCAGGTTCGCTTCGAGACACGCTTGCATTCCCGCGATCAGTTGCGCGGTTTCGAACCGATGCGCGTTTTGCGCGGCGATCCCCAGGGCATAGGCGTTGATCGAGCCGTCTTTTTTCCGCGGCAGATGCTCGGTCGCATTTGGCGGAAGCCGGTTGAGGGCCGAGATGAATTGAAACGGCACATGCGGTCGCGGCAACCGGTGTCGCTCCATCAGGTCCCTGGCCAAAAGTAAACTGCGCACCGTCGGCAAGATCGCGACGAGCAAAATGCCGATCGCGCTCTCGCCCTGATCGAGCAACCGCCTGACGAGTCGCAGCGCGCGTTCGAGGTCGCGTTCGGCCAGGGCGTTGCCGAGCTCGAAAATAACACCAGCGCGCGAGAGCGGAACCAGCTCGCGGACAAGCTCGGCATCTACCCGGCGTTTTTCGCCGAGGCAGATGTCGATCTTCTCCAACTCGTTTTCGATCTGGCGCGTGTCGCCGCCGGTGAGCAGAACAAAAAGCTCAAGCGCGCCGTTTTCGAACTGAAGCTTGCGTTTGCGCGCGAGCCGCTGCACGAGCTCGCTCGCTTCTTCTTCCCAACCGATCCGGCTCGAATCGAGCTTGTCGAAGACTTGAAGCTCGGCGCATTTGCTCAGCGTCTTATAGAACGACCGCCGCTTATCCACATCGATCGCGCTCAGCAGCAAGGTGATGCCTGGCGCCAAACCTTCTTCAATCACGTCGGCGAGTTGTGCCAACGCGGTTTGCACGCTAGCCGCGCGCCCGAGCTGGTTATCGCCGAGAAAATTTGCGTTCTTCAGCCAGACGACTTTGGCACCGCCAAAGAACGGCAGCGTCTGCAGCGCTTCGACTGTCGATCTTATGCGCGTGGCGGCCTGCTCCAAGTTTTCCGCGGTGCCATCAATGATGTCCAAACCGAAATCGCCCGCCGCGACTGGCGCAAGCTCTTGCGCCAGCTGCGCCGCGACCCGTTTCACGTCCGCTTCATCTGAGCCGAGGATGGCGTGAATGTTCGCTGTTGCGGCTTTCGTTTTCGCCTTCGGCACACGTCGATTTTCACAGCCGCGGCCTTGTAGGGCAAGCGCATCGCTTGCCGGCCAAAGATCTGGCAGGCGGAGCGCCTGCCCTACAATTCTGTTCGATCAGTCGCTCGCCTGTTGCAATGTGGTGCCGAAATCTTTGGCGGCGAAATCGCGGAACTTTTCCTCGAGCATGGAAACGCTCGTGAAATTGTTGGGAAAGAGACGCAGCAGAACGGTTTCAAAGGGTTGATGTCGTGCCAGCGTGTCGAGCAGGGCAAGAAAGCTGGATTTGTCGGTGGCCGCGAGAAAACGCACCAGCCGTTCGGATTCGTCATAAAAAGTGACCACCTGCTCAGAGGGCGGATGGGTCATGGCGAGGAGCGCACCGAGTGGAATGACCTCGGGGGCGGAGACCGCCGCGGAGTGCGGTTTGGAAAGATAACCGCGTGCGCGTTGATAGCTGGCGTGCGCGTTTTTGGAGATGTATTGGGCGAAACCTTCGTCCAACCAGCAGGGGATGCCGCCGGAGTAAAAGCGGTGCAACACCAGGTGCACGATCTCGTGTCCGAGCACGTTGTTTGAGAACTTGTATCTCGGGTCGCGCTGAATGAACAAGCTGCCCTGCGCGTGAATCCCGCCCGTCCATGGCTCGAGACTGCCGAAGTGCTGAAACTGCCGCCATTGCTCGGGATCTTCAAAGATGTAGATGTGCGATTTGGTGTCGGTCGCGGGCTGGTCGCGCTCCAGTTCCTTGGCGATAACCCGATAATGAAACTCGGCTTCGACCGAGACCGGAGTCGCGACGTAACTGTGAATGAAATGATAAATGAAATGCTCGGTCTCAGCGTGTTTCCATTGGCTGGGCTGGATGCCGAGCGCGATCTCGCCGAGCGGGTTGGGATCGCGCTGGCTGAGCTGCGAAAACTCAACTTCAGTCAGCGAACTGGATTCGTTGAGTTGTGCGACGGCAGTCGCGATTTGCAAGATCGACAACGTGAGGCTGGCGCGGAAGATCGACATCCGAAAGTTGCTGCAGCTAGTCGCGTGCGAGGTGGAACGCGATCTCCGAGCGCGTTGCTAATAATAATCGCGCCGAAGGCGCGCCAGTTTAACATCGAGCTCGGAGAGCTCGATCCACCTAGACCCGCGATCTTCTTCGCCCGGTGTGGCGCGTGTATTTTATCGGGCGGCGTTTCGGCTCGATTTTGGCAAGGCCGGTACCGCTTTTTATTTCCATGATCTGGTCGCGCAAGAGCGCGGCGCGCTCGAATTCCAGATTCGCGGATGCTTCCTGCATCTCTTCTTCGAGCTCGCGCAGCAGCTCGGTGAGATTGAAATCGCCGCCGGCTTCCTGAATAATGGAGGCCGCGATCTCGCGTCCGCGCAAAATCGTGTGCAAACTTTCCTGCACGGCGCGCCGCACCGTTTGCGGCGTGATGCCGTGCTTCTCGTTGTATTCCATTTGCCTGGCGCGGCGATATTCGGAGATCGAGATGAGCGCTTCCATGCTTTGCGTTACGATATCAGCGAACAACACGACTTCGCCGTTGACGTGGCGTGCGGCGCGACCGGCCGTCTGGATAAGAGAGGTCTGGCTGCGCAGGAAACCTTCCTTATCGGCATCCAGAATGCAGACGAGTGAAACTTCCGGAAGATCGAGGCCTTCGCGGAGCAGATTGATTCCGACGAGGATGTCGAAATCGGCCGCACGCAGGCCGCGCAGGATTTCCACACGCTCGATTGCGTCGATATCGCTATGAAGGTAACGCACCTTCAAGCCAACCTCGCGCAGATAATCGGCCAGATCTTCGGCCGTGCGCTTGGTCAGAGTGGTGATCAGCACGCGTTCGCCTTTTTCCACGCGCTGCCGGCACAGCTCGATCGTGTCGTCGATCTGGTTCTTGAGCGGCTTGATTGTGATCTTCGGGTCCAGGAGACCGGTCGGGCGAATGATTTGTTCGACAACCAGCGGCGCGCCGGCAGTCGCGACGTCGAATTTTTCCGACGGTTCGTCCGTTCTGGAGATTTGTAGGGCAGACGCTCCGCCTGCCGGGCGCGGGGATGGCAACCGATGCGCTTGCCCTGCAATTGTTTCGCCCGGCAACACAAAGGGGAGGATTTCTTCCTGCCCGATCCGCTGTCGCCGGTGCGGGAAATAGCCTTTGTTTCCAACCATGCTGTTTTGGATCTCGAACTCGGCCGGCGTGGCGCTCACGTAAATGACCTGGTTCGTTATCTTCATGAACTCGTCGAAGTTGAGCGGGCGATTATCGAGCGCGCTCGGAAGCCGGAAGCCGTACTCGACGAGCACGGTCTTGCGCGAGCGATCGCCTTCGTACATGCCGCCGATCTGCGGGACGGTGGCGTGCGATTCGTCGATAACGGTGAGAAAATCTTTCGGGAAAAAGTCGATGATCGTGTAGGGCTTGGATCCCGGCGGGCGGCCAGACAAGTGGCGCGAGTAGTTTTCGATCCCGTT
>QHPZ01000100.1:4688-9376 GCA_003219225.1 Verrucomicrobiota bacterium
GAGCCGCTGGGCTTCGAGCAATTTGTTCTGCGACTCGAGCACTTTGATCCGGTCTTCCAACTCGGCGCGAATGGTGCGCAGCGCCCGGTTCAATTTGTCCGCCGGGGTGACGAACTGTTTCGCCGGATAAAACGTCATCACGCTAAGCGACTCGTGGGCGTGACCGGTGAGGGGATCGAAGCGCGTGATCGCCTCGATTTCGTCGCCGAAAAATTCAATCCGCACTGCTTCTTCATCGGCGCTGGCCGGATAAACTTCGACAACATCGCCGCGGACACGGAACCTGCCGCGCGAGAAATTCACGTCATTGCGTTCATAGAGCATGTCGATCAAACGGCCGAGCACCGCTTCTCTCGAGACATGCTGGCCGCGTTTCACCGTCAGCAACATGTTCAAGTAATCTTCCGGTGAAGTGATGCCGTAGATACACGAGACGCTCGCCACGACGATGGTGTCGCGGCGCGAGAGCAGCGCGCTCGTCGCCGCCAGGCGCAGCCGCTCGATCTCCTCGTTGATCGAGGAATCTTTCTCGATGTACGTGTCCGAGCGCGGGATGTAGGCTTCCGGCTGATAGTAATCGAAGTAACTGACGAAATATTCGACCGCGTTTTTCGGGAAGAACTGCTTGAACTCGGAGTAAAGCTGCGCGGCGAGCGTTTTGTTGTGCGAGATGACGAGTGTCGGCCGGTCGAGCGCGCGGATCACATTCGCGATGCTGAAGGTTTTGCCCGAGCCGGTGACGCCGAGCAACGTCTGATGCCGGTTGGCCGCTTCGAGCGACTTCGTCAGCTTAGCAATCGCCTGCTCCTGATCGCCGCGCGGTTTGTAGTTGGATTCCAGCTGAAACGGCATCGGCCAATCTAGCATGCGGGCGATCTTCCGCTTGCGAAAGACAGCGGCAACCGTTGTAAACTCGACGCGGAATGGGAATGAATCTGTCGAAGTTTTTTGCGGAGCTGAAGCGGCGCAATGTTTATCGCGCTGCGGTTCTCTATGGAATGGGCGCGTGGCTGCTCGCCCAGATCGCCACGCAGATTTTTCCATTCTTCAATGTGCCGAATTCCTCGGTGCGCTTTGTCATCGTCGCGCTCGCCGCTGGGTTTCCCATCGCGATGGTGCTGGCGTGGGTCTACGAGCTGACGCCGGAGGGAATTGTTCGCACCGAAGATGTCGATCTTGCCAAGCAGCGCGGGTTCGGGCGGAAGGTCGATCATCGCGATGTTGGTCTACCAGCGTCTGCCGTTCCGCACCGAGACTGGCGAGGCGATTCCGGAAAAGAGCATAGCTGTTTTGCCGTTCGCGAATTTTAGCGACGACAAGGAGAACGCGTTTTTCGCCGACGGCATCCAGGACGATATTCTCACGAGTCTGGCGCAGATTGGCGGGCTGCGGGTGATCAGCCGTTCGTCGGTCATGCAATTTACCGGCGCGGCGGTGCGTAACCTGCGCGAGATCGGCAAAATTCTTGGTGTGGCCAACGTGCTCGAAGGCAGTGTGCGGCGCGTCGGCGACCGCGTAGTCATTAACGTCCAGTTGATCGACGCGCTGCATGATCGACATCTTTGGGCCAACCGCTACGACCGCGCCCTGGTCGATTCGTTAGGGTTGCAGGGCGAACTTGCCGCTGAGATCGCCAACGCGCTGCGCGTCGCCTTGAATCCCGACGAGAAGGCGCGCGTCGAGAAACAACCCACCGAGAACGCGGACGCCTACGTCTTTTATCTGCGCGCCAACCAGATTGAGCGTAACCCCGATACATTGCTCGAGGATTTCAAGAAAGCCGAGCAGCTTTACGCGCAGGCGATTACAATGGATCCGAAGTTTGCGCTGGCCCATGCCCGGCTCGCTTCTACGCGCGCGGCGATTTTTCATTTTTATGAACCGCTCGAGAGTTGGAAAAAGAGCGCACGCGCCGAAGCAGAGACCGCACTGCAGCTGCAACAGAATTTGGCGGAAGCACATTTGGCCCTCGGCCAATGTATTTACTGGATTGATCAGGATTACGATCGCGCGCTTCGCGAATTCGACACTGCTTTAAAGCTGTCGCCGAACAATGGCGAAGTCGGAGGCTTGATTGCTTCGATCAAACGACGGCAAGGGCGCTGGCCGGAAGCGCTCGAAGCGTTTGCACGAAATCAAAAGATCGACCCGCAGAACCCAAACCTTGTGCGGAATCTTCTCTTCACCAACACGGCGCTCCGGCGCTGGCCGGAAGCGGCGCACTGGGCGGAGAAAATGCGAGCGATGGCGCCGGCTTCGCTCGTGGCCAAAACTCAAAGCGGCTACGTCGATTTCTGGTGGAAGGGCGACACGCGCCTGCTCAAATCGTTGCTCAGCCAGGTTCCGGCCACAACCGATCCGGACGGCGCGATAACGTCATGCCGATGGGAGGTGGCGATGATCGACCGCGATTTTGCCGCGGCCCAACGCGCGCTCGATGCGTCGCCGCTGAATGAATTTTCCTACACCAACGCTGCTTCCACGCCGAAAAGCTTTTTCCAAGGCTGCATCGCGCTCGCGCAAGGCGACGTGGCCGGCGCGCAAAATTTTTTCGAGTCGGCGCGCCCGGTATTCGAAGACGCGCTCAAGGAGTCACCTGGCAGCGCGGAGCGCCACGCCAACCTCGGTTGGTTTTACGCTTTCGCGGGACGCAAAGAGGACGCAATCCGCGAAGGGCGGCGCGCGGTGGAGCTGAAACCCGAATCGGCCGACGCCTTCGATGGCGCGATCATGAATTGTTATCTCGCGTTGATCTACGCGCGTTGTGGCGAAAAAGATCTGGCGTTTCCGTTGCTGGAACGGCTTTTAAAAACTCCCGGCGCGGTCGACAGCGTTAATTACAGCGTCACGGTCAACGACCTCAAGCACCGCTGGGAATGGGACCCGATCCGTGAGGAGGCGCGTTTTCAGAAGCTGCTCAATGCACAGCCCTGAGTGGTGTTTTGCTATTGAAAGATCGCGTCGCGGCCGTGGCCATGAGAGCGGACGCCGTAATTGTGCAGATCGCGCTGGGCGAGATGCATGCCGTAAAGCAGCACTGCGATCAATCCGAAGTACAAGATCGACATCGTCCAGCGCTGGGCGGGCGTGACTTCATAATAGGCGCGCTCTTCTTCGGTGCGCCGGCGGAAGAGCGAGTAAATGCGCGGCAGGGACATGAGCACGATCAACCAGACGATAAAGTTCGGATAATTCCAGCCGAACCAGAGCAGGAGCGCGAAGCCCGGCAGCCAGAGCCAGCGCGACAAAGCGGTCACGATCCGGCCGCCATCAAGCATGCCGACCGGCGTGAGGTTGAACAAATTCAAAAAGTAGCCGAACCAGGCCAGCGCGATAAATACCGGCGCATCGAACAGTTCGCCTAACGAGTTGCAGACGAGCGCGCCGAAGGAGCCGAGCATTGGGCCACCGATCCCAACGCACGCTTCCATCCACGCATTGCGCGGCGCTTCTTTCAACGCGATGAACGCGCCCATGAATGGAATAAAGACCGGCGCACCGACCTTGAGCCCGAATTTTTTTGCCACGATCAAATGGCCGCACTCGTGCACGAGCAAGAGCAGGACAAAGCCGACGCCGAACTTCCAGCCCCACATCATCGTGTAAACCCAGATCATGAGCAGCATCGTGCCGCCGGACTTGAGCAGAATCGGGAGAAATTTAAGCGCGGGGAGAATGAAGAATTTCAGTTTCGCGAAAAATTTCGCGATCACGACCCCGACGACCGCGACCGGACCAAGCGCTTTCTTCAGGCGACTCCACCAATTCTGGCGCGATGGATGTTGCGCGTCGAATGACGCAGTTTCAGATGATCCAGTTGTTTGATTCATGGATTATTCGCGCAATCGCTTATTGTCATGTCGAGCGAAGTCGAGACATCTCTAGATGTTTCTGTTCTCAGAAATAGTAAGAGATTCCTCCACTTCGGTCGGAATGACAAAGTAACAATTAGACCGAAGGATTTCGCAGTTCGTTGAATGCTGCGCGCAAATGCGCGAGCACATCGCTGGCGAGAACTGATTCCTCGCTCGCGCCGCGTTGAAAGATCGAGATTTCAGCGGCGCGTCCGCAAATCCAGGCCCCGAGGCGACCGACATCGTACATTGATAATTCGCGACCGGCGAGGCCCGCACAGACGCCGGTCAGTACGTCGCCCATTCCGCCGCTCGCCATTCCCGGATTTCCAGTGGTGTTGTAACTGATCGGTTTGCCGCGCTCGCAAACAATGGTGCGGCTTCCCTTGAGCAAAAGCGTGATTGGAAATTGATCGCAAAAGTTTCGCGCGACTCCAGNGCGGACCACGGCAGGTGCGCAAAGTGTGGATTTTATCGGCGAGAATATTTAAGCCATCGGCATCGACCACCATTGGTTGCTGCGCGTTCTCGATTAAATTTAAAATTTCCGACGCGCGCGATTTTCCCAAACCGGGCCCGAGCGCCCAGATGTCGATCTTTTCCTCGAGCAAATCACGATATCTGCGGACCGGTTTCACCATCGCCTCGACCGGCGCCGCGCTCGCTACGATCTCGTAAATTTCTTCCGGTACAAAAACTTCCACCAGACCGGCGCCGGCGCGGAGCGCACCTTGGGCGGTCATGAGGGCGGCGCCGACGAAACCTTTCGATCCGGCAACGACGCCGATACGGCCGAACTCATTTTTGTAGGCGCTGAACTTTCGCCGCGACAGA
>QHPZ01000102.1:0-200 GCA_003219225.1 Verrucomicrobiota bacterium
GTCTTCATCGACACTGCCGGTACCGCACCACGCCTGCACGCTCGCGACCGGCGCGCTGTGATCTTCCTGCACGATCAGCGTCAGCCCGTCCGGCAAGACCCACTTTTGCGCCGAGCTCGGCGGAAAACTGACGGCGGTCTCCTCGGTCGTCGCCGCTTTAAGAGTTGTCGCGACCAGCATCGCCACCAAGAACCGTTGCA
>QHPZ01000102.1:263-1177 GCA_003219225.1 Verrucomicrobiota bacterium
TGAAATCGTCGATCGAGTCTTCCTCCGTTTTGCCGAAAATGCCGGCGTCAATCAGGTTGAACACCATGTGGCCGATGTCTTGGGTGCAGCGGATGCCCCAGTTCTCGAAAACCGTCAGCACCATCGGCCCAAATTCCTTGAGCGCGTATTGCCGCACGCCCTCGAGCAATTCCGGCCCGGCCACGTGGCGCACGCTCGTGCCCTTGAGTTTCTTTTGCTGTTTAGTCGTGAAATCGAGCGCGTCCCGCAAAAATACATACGCCTCCCGCTGATAACGCGGGTCGCTTGTCACGATGGCGTCGAGCGCTTCGGCAAATCCTATCTTCTGCATCAATGGAAAGCACGCGGATCAGGCGCGCTTCCTATGATAATCAGCAACTGCGCTGCGAGCAACTGGCTCTGGGCTCGCGCCACGGAACATGAGGCCGCGACTCAGTTCCGCAGTTGCTGCTCAAGTGCGTCCAGATAGACCGAAATGGGATCGCGCCGCCGCGGTTGCGGTTCACTCGACTCGACGGCGCTGCGCAGATAATCGGTGAACGTCCCGCTCGTGTTCGTCTGCTGGGTCGCTTCGAACCAGTTCATGTAGTCATCGATCTCGTTCATGCGCGCGATCAGATTCGTCCGAGTTGTCTCCAACCGCGCCAGGCGCGCCGCCAGGCGCTTGCGTTTCCCGGCTGCGAGCAACGCGCTGATATCGTAGTACTCCTGAACAACCGGGCGCATCGCCGGATGCGCGCGCGCGACCAGCAAAAGCAGATCTTCGCCGAGCTTCCTCAGCGCAGTCTTTTCCGCCGGTGAAAGTCTCCGCTGCACGAGATCTTCCAAGCGCAAAGGTTTTGCAGAGCCGGCCGCAGCGAAACGCGCCGAACGCAATATCTCCTCCAGCTTTTTGTCTGTCTCAGCGAAACTGA
>QHPZ01000102.1:1205-4245 GCA_003219225.1 Verrucomicrobiota bacterium
TAAAGCTGGAAAGCAGGCTTTGAGATCGGCCACCGGATCATTTGAGGCGCGCGACAGATTGTTGATGTAGCGCGCGAGCCGCGCGCGACCGTCGGGGCTGTCGAGGAGCAACTGCACGAGCGCAAGAGAGTAGGCGCGATACAGCACGCGTCCGGGTGAATCAAGCAGCGCCGGTCGCTGCTGCAAAAATTCATCCAGCGCCATGACCTTCGTCGCAAGCGGCATCGTCTCCATCAGCGCAGCGCGATCGCGGCCCGGTGTGAGCGCCAGCACCCCCTCAATCAACCAATCGGGGGGCGGCACGTAGGGCGTGCCGGCAGCTACGTTCGGCTGGTTGCGATAAATCATTTCGAGCAGGACTGCCCGCAATAATTCCCTTTCGATGCGCGCCGGATCGAGTTCAGGAGCGATGGTTAGATCGAGCTGGAGCTTGAGACCAAAACCGGTCTGACTAAAACGCAGTGCGGCGGGCGGGATTTCGGGCCGGGTGGCTTGCGGCAGTTGCAAATTGACGATGATCGGTGTCCGCCACCCGTCCGGCTGCCGCAGGAGTTCGAGCAGATTTCCCTTGGTGGTCTCGGCCAGTTCGGAGACGGCACCGCGCAGGCGAGCGTCGGCCCCATAAAGAATAAACTGGCGCGAGGGACTGACACTGCGTTGCGGCAGCGAAACTGAGAGCGCATGCGATGCGAGCAAGATCAACATCGTAGCGATAGCGTGTCGGTTCATGGTTTGGCGCAACGCCAGCATAGCCGACGCGCTGTAACGGCGGCCAGCGGAAATCGTGCGCCAGGTTTCCGATTTTGCCTCACAAAAACACGCAACTTCGAGTCGGGACGGGTGTGTAATCGCTAAAGAGTAATGAGGTAAAAACAGGCTTATGAACTTGAAAGGGATACTCGCCATTGGTGCCGCCGCTTTGATCACTTTGAGCGCGCCGGCGGCTTACGCAGGATTTCGACATTTTCATCACCACAGCAACGTCGTCGTGAGCGTCGGCTTTGGCGGCTTTGGCTTTCCGGGTTGGGGCTGGGGATATGGATACCCTTATTACGGCTATTATCCGTACGGCTATGGCTACTATCCTTACGGCTATTACCCGTACGGCTACAGCTCTTACCCGTCCAGCTCATACAGTTACGGCTATTCGAGCAATCGCCCGACGTACCGGGGCCAAACCGCTAACACGAGCGTGGTTGTGCAGGTGCAGCAGAGACTCGCTCGCGCCGGTTACTATCACGGCCGAGTTGACGGTGTGACGGGGTCGCAGACCCGTTCCGCCATTCGCGCTTACCAACGCGCGCACAACATGCGCGTCGACGGCGTGGTCAGCGATCAGCTCCTCGGCACGATGGGTCTGCGCTAACGGAACAGCTTTCGGTTGGTCGGCCGGCGGGCCACGCAGGGTTGCGAGGGAGGCCTGTCGGCCGCTTTTTTTACCCCGCGGGCGCGGTGAGGAGAACCGTGTTGGGATGAAACTCGATCGCGCTCATTTTGCTAACCAATTTCCGTTCGCGCTCAAGCGCCGACCACACATCAGCAAACATCACGTCGAGCACACGCATGAGCACCGGGTGAACCGGGATCCGGCCAATGCTCCCACCGTTGTTTGACGCGACCACTTTTCCATCCTGTAGCTTGACCTTGTAAGACGCGCCGCTGTAGAGCGAAAAGCCAAAGAACGCGCGTTCGGCGGTGACCTTCACATCGCCTTCGCCGAAACCGACGACGACGCGCCTGAAATCAAGCAGCGGCTTGTCCAAAGAGGATTGCTTGAGCTTGAGGGCGTGGCCCAAATAGGCGTTTATCTGTTCCTGAGTGTACTGCAGTTGCGGCGGCCGGTGGTAATTGACCGCGTTCTCCAGGTCAAAGCTGAGCTGCGAGGGTAGCATCAGAGGTTTCGTCGGCGGCGGCACATCCGGCACCGAAACCATCTGGATCACGGCGGCGGTTGCGCACGCGCCCAGGATCAATTTCGCCGTTCGGAAAAACCAAAACCGGACCTTCACCCGCGTCGGATCGAAAATCCGGCGCACGCGCCGCTGCGTCTCCTTCAGGCCTTCCTCGCGTGATTTGGTCGGAACGACCGCGGAGCGATCCAGCCGGACCCCGCAGTTATGGCAGTAGATCCGCTCCGATTCGTTTTCGTGCCCGCACTCGGCACAAGCTAACTTGACCATGTTCATACGCTCGATTCTTTTTTCGGCTTGCTGTCGGCGGCGGCAGGAGTCTTCGCATCCGCCTTCTTACCGGTATCCGACTTCTCGGCGCTCGTGGCGGGGCCTTCCTTTTTCGCCGCTTCCTTGTAAGCGTTGCTTCGATAATCCGTCGTGTAAAAACCGGCCCCTTTGAAAATGATTCCGGCCCCGGTGCCAAGCAGTCGTTTCACCTTGCCGTGTCCCCACTGTGGCAGCCGGCAAAGCTGCTTTGGACAAACCCGAAAGGGCTCTTCCCGCATCAATTGAAACGTCTCAAAATTTTGGTCGCATTTTGCGCAGTGATACTCATACGTGGGCATAGCGGAAAAATGGCGCGGAAGTGTGCATTAGCCAAAGCACAATTCAAGCCGCGCGGGTCGCGGCGGCGGCAACGCCGAACTCTCAATGTCGAACGCAGGTAGCGCGAAGCTCGGCATTTCGACGCCTCAGGTTTTGGCGTCGCTGCCTTACATCCTGATCTTTCAATCTCCGCTCCTTGACTTCACGCGCGCTGCCGGTAGAAAGTTCGCCCCGACAAGTTCTCTTATGTTTCCTCCAGCTTCGCGTTTTGTTTCACTGATCGTGCTGCCCGGCGTTGTCTTTCTCTTCGCCAGTTGCGCGGAAGATAATCGCTACGCGGCGCCACAGTACCTGGGCGGGATCTACGGCGGCGCTCCGACTTACGGTGCGCCGCAGGACACCGTTTCCTACTGGGACGGCGACGGGCTCGGCGGCAAGGCTTCGATCAAGATCAGGCTGGGCGAACAACGCGCCTATTTTTACAAGGGCGGCTTGCTGGTAGGCATCTCTCAACTCTCCACCGGCCGCGAAGGATTAATTAC
>QHPZ01000099.1:0-740 GCA_003219225.1 Verrucomicrobiota bacterium
CTCACCGCACAACGCACCAGCATTGGCGTCGTGCTCGACAAGGAAACGTTTCGCGCCGCAAAGATGAGTGCGGAAGATTTTCTTGAGCAATCGCTCGCCGAACAGCCGATCATCGCCAAGCGCATGGCCAATGCGCAGCGCGTTTCCGAAGTGCACGTGGCCGCCGATTTTTCCTATCGCAGCGCGCGATTGCACGGCGACCGCTGGCTGCTCGCCGGCGACGCCGCCGGGTTCATCGATCCGATTTTCAGCAGCGGCGTGTTTCTGGCCGTCTTCAGCGGCGAACAATGCGCCGATATTCTAAATGAGGTGCTCGATCGTCCGCGCCGAGCGAAACGTCTCTTCCGCCGCTACGAACGCGCGCTCAATCGCGCGATGGACATCTACCTGCGCTTCGTTAACGCCTGGTACACGAAGGAATTTATCGAGGTGTTTCTCGCGCCGCGCGACGTTTTCGGTCTGCCGCCGGCGGTCAACGCGGTGCTCGGCGGCAACATCGGTAACAGTTTCGCGATTCGCTGGCGCATGTGGGTCTTTTATTTCCTCGTCTGGCTGCAGAAACATTATCCGATCGTCCCGCGGCGCACTTTGGTGCCGCAGAGCCAACCAACTGGCGTGCAATCACAGCCGATTGGAGCACGGTCGTGAAATGTTGTAGCTGCCGATCCACGCTGGTAGTCGCGCTTGTAGTTCTGGTGTTTTCAGCGTGCACGACGGTTTCGCATCATCAATTCGCCGAA
>QHPZ01000099.1:908-6451 GCA_003219225.1 Verrucomicrobiota bacterium
GGCGCACGGCGGCTGGTCGGGGCGAGTCGATCGCGCGCCCAAGCAATTGCGCGGCTGGCTTGAGTTGCGCGACAAGATCATCGAATCGCAAGATCGACATGTGATCCGCCACGTCGCCGGCACAGAAGCTTTTCTCTTTCGCTTCTGATCTGTAGCCGGCGTCACCGACACCGTCGCCGCGACCAGCGATCGCGGCTACAGCATTGGCATGTTCGTGCCCATTCGTGTTCATTCGTGGTTCGCGAATGAGAGTCAGCGATGTCATCGCCCGTGTTGTTACGCGCCAGCGCGCCCTCGTCTGGTCCGGCGTGGTTGCGCTGGTTGTCATCTGTCTGGCCGTCTTGATCACGCGGATGGATCTGGATTCCGACGTGCTCAACATGTTGCCCGGCCGATTTGAGTCGGTGCAAGGGCTGAAGATTTACGACCGCGAGTTCGAGCAGGCGCGCGAGCTCACGTTTGCGCTCGAGTGTCAGCCGCAGGACGTCGATAAACTCGATGAGTTCGCGCCCGTGTTTGCGCAGCGGCTCCGCGAGCAGCCGTGGTGCGAGCGCGTCCTCGCCGGTTCGCCGATCGAAACACCGGAAGGCATCCGGGATTTGCAATCGATCGCCCTGCCGCTGCTCTTGAATCTGGAGCCCGCCGCGTTCGAGCAGACGATGTCGATGTTGCAGCCCGAAAAAATTCGCGATCGGCTTCACCGGTTGCGCCAGCAAATGGAAGCCGGCTCGCCGCGACCGCAGTTCGAGCTTGCATTCGATCCGCTCGGCTTAATCGGACCCGCGCTGAAACCATTCGCGGAAAGTAACGCGCTGGAACAGGAACAACCGCTCACGTCGCCCGATCGCACGATGCGCGTTTTTCTTGTGGTCACGAATCAGCCGTCTCTCAGCGCGTTCGAATGCCAGCGGTTGATGCGAAAGGTGAACGCGTTTCGCGCCGAAGCGCCCGCCAGGTTCGATGACGGCCCGCTCGAGGTGCTCGTGACCGGACGCGCCGCCTACGTTTCGGAGATTTCATTGAGCATGCGCTACGACATTCTCGCGACGCTCGGCACTTCTGTTGTGCTGGTGGGAACGATTTTCTTCATCGGGTTTCGCCGCTGGATCCCGCTGTTCGGGATGGCCTTTTCACTTCTTCTCTCCTGTTTAGTAGCGCTCGCGCTTGGCCTGCTCGTTTTTCATCGACTCGGCATGGTCGCAGTGGCGTTCTCCGCCATTCTCGTTGGGCTCGGCGTCGATTTCGCGATCCTGATCTTTGGGCGATATCAGCAGGCGCGCATCGACGGAGAACCTCATCGAGCGGCGATCGCCACTTCGGTCGCGAAACTCGGCCGCGCCGTGTTCTTCGGCGCGCTCACCACCGCAGTCGGTTTCATGGCGCTCATCCTCAGCGGCACGATGGGCTTCTCGCAACTCGGTGTGCTGATCGCGATCGGAATTTTTTTCGCCGGGTTCTTCATGTGCACGATTTTGTTTGTTTTCATTGGCGAACGCCAGGCCCCGCCCCGCCACGATTGGCTGTTTGCACTGGTCAGAAAATATGTGCGCTGGAGCGTGCAGCGGCCGCGGCCGATGCTGATTGCCGCCGGCGCGATTCTGCTCGTCCTCAGCGCGATCGGGTTCTCGCCCGTGCCGCCGCTGCGGCTGGACGCGAGCACGCGCTCACTCGAACCGAAAAACAGTCGCGCCGGTGACGCGCTCCAGAGGATCTTGGGCAAAATGCCGGTGCGCTGGGAACCGGTGCTCGCGATTGTGCGCGGGCAAGATCGACAACAACTGCACGATCACTGGCAGAAAATCTCCGCGCACTGGGCCGAGCTTAAAGCCGCGGCAAAAATCAAAAGTTTTTCTACGCCGGCCGCGCTCTGCCTGTCGCCAACAGTGATGGAGGCAAAGCGCGAGCGCTTGCGCGCACTCGATTTCCAAGCCGCGCGGCGGACATTCGGTGAAACACTAGACGCCGAAGGATTCAGTCGCGACGCATTCGCGCCGGCCTTCGAGTTGCTGGATAAATTGCAGCGCGCCGCCGCGCCGCCTACGCCGCTGCCTGATTGGCGCAATGAATTGCCGAAAAATTCGAGCTGGTGGTTTTTGATCGAGCGCTACTTCGCGCACGACCCGCTTCTTACGACAGGCTACGTGACCACGAACGAACGGATCGCGACGCGCGCACAAGCCGAAAGCCTCGCGCGCGATTTGCCGGTCGCAGCCGTGCCGATGATTCTGTCCGGCTGGAGTTACGCGCTGGCCGATCTCCTGCCGTGGTCGCGCCGGCAATTACTGATCATTAGCGCGCTCATGGCTGTGTTCGACATTTCGTTGCTCGCCATTTTGTATCGCAATCTGCGTCTCTGGTTGATCCAAGTGCTCACGCTGGTGTTTGCCATCGGTGCGATGGTCGCGTCGATGAAACTGCTCCATATCGACTTGAATTTGCTCAATGTGCTCGCCTTCCGGCTCGTGCTCGCCATCGGCGTGGATTACGGCATCTACATCGTGCTCGTCTGGCAACGGACGACCGAAATTGAGCACGACGTTGCCGGTGTCGTGAAACCGGTCTTACTCGCGGGGCTGACTGCCGTAAGCGGCTTCGGCTCGTTAGGCATGGCGCGTAACCGCCTGCGCCATCGGGATTTTCTGGAGCTTGCTCGCGACGATCTTCTTCACCTTACCGGCGATGGCCGCGGCCGAACCGAAACCGTGGCGCGCAGAGTAGTCGACATGTTGTTAGATCGACAATGTTTGGTAGGGCCGGAACGCCGGGCCGTCCGTCCGCGGCGCGCTCGGCGAGCGCGCCCTACCATTTTGGCGGCGCTGCTTCTTCTAATTCTCTTCACACCCGTCCGAGCGGAGCCGCTGTCGCAGAGCCAGATCACGGATCTTCTCGCGCGCATCCGGACGGCTCGCGCAACGGCGCCGAGTGTGGAGGCAGATTTTCGCGAAGAGAAAACGCTGCGGCTGCTAAACAAACCGATCGTCAGCTCGGGCAAGATCTGGTTCCAGGCGCCGGACAAATTTCGGCGCGAAGTCCGGGGCAACGCACCCAGCCTGACCGTCAGCAACGGGCGCGAGCTCTGGATTTATTACCCGAATTTCAAATCAGCCGAGCATTACTCGTTAGGCAAACGCTCGCCGATCGACGCGGCGATTGCGACGATGAACACCGCGTTGAACCTTGACAACGTGGAAAACACCTTCTCCATCAGTGGCGCGAAGATCGACAATCACTACGAGCTGACGCTGTCTCCGCGCGTTGCCGCGATGAAGCGCTTGTTTGAAAAATTCACTTTGCGACTGAATCAGGATCTTTTCGCCGAGCGCACGGAGATGCTGCAGCCTAACGGCGAGCGCGTGGTCACGACTTACGCAAACCAGATGCGTGCGCCCGTGCCCGCGTCGCTGTTCGAATTCACTCCCCCGGCGGGAACCGAGATCACGACCCCATTTGGGCGATAAAGTTGTCCGCATTGTCATGTAATGACAGCTGGCGAACCTGATCGCGCTTGAGGCTCGACGACCATTGCTGGAGCTGCTATGACGGCGCTCGGTCAATGAACAGGCGCTTGGCTACGTCAGGTTTTGCTGTCTGGTTGATTTTGGCCGGAACGGGAGCTGAATCGCAGCAGGAGCCGATCACTTCGCACATTCCGCGTGTCGACGTGGAATCGAACGCGATTTCCGAGATCGGCTACAGCAACCGGCGGCACTGGTTGGAGATTAAATTCGCGAGCGGCTCCACCTATCGCTATCTCAATGTCCCGCCATCGGTTTACCGCGATGTCATGGCCACAGATTCCAAAGTCGGCTATTACGCTCGGTACATTAAGAACAATTATCAGTCCATGCGCGTCCGGCCGCGGGTCAAAGACGAAGCCGCGCGTTGAACTTGCGCTGGCCGTGGAAGTTCGGCGAGCTTCGGCAAAAGCTCGTCCTCACCCCGAAAGAAAAGCGGGTCATCATTTTCATTCTTCTGGTGTTTGCCCTTGGTCTCGCAACCAAATGCTATCGCGAGAGCCATCGGCAGCCGCTGCAACCTCGCGATTCAAAGCACGGATTGCAGCAACAAGTTACGCCGGTGAGTTCGCCCGAAAAAAAGCACACACGAGGACGCAAGCTGCGCAAGCCGTCCGCGACACCGACCATGCCGGCAAACTCGCCTTCTGGGTACAGCCCGCGTTAGACGATCGCCTGCAGCACCGCGCGCGCGGCGTTGTGCCCGGGAATGCCACTGACGGCCCCGCCGCGAAGCGCGCTGGAGCCGCAGAGGAAAACATTTTGCCAATCGGTCTCGACGCCCCAGGTGCCGACATCTTCTTTCCGGGTCGCAAACGGCCACGTGGGCGCGTCCTGAAAAATATTGCCGCGATACATGCCTAACGAGTCTTCGATATCGACCGGGCTCTTACTTTCGATGCAAAGACGGCCGTCGCGCCCGACGGCGAGGCACTCGGCGAGCGGTTCTTCCAGCCATCGGTCGATGCTGGCGAGGAATTTCTTTTCCGCTTGCTGTCGCATCGTCGCATTGTCCCGTGCGAATAAACTCCACGGCGCGTCCAGCCCGAACAGCGTCATCGTGTGAAAACCCTGTGCACGCAGTTCGGGCGCGAGAATGCTGTCGTCGGTGAGCGTGTGACAATAAACCTCGCACGGCGTTTTCTCCGGCAACCGACCTTTGGCCGCCTGATCATAGCTCGCGTTCATCTGCTCGTAACCTTCGTCGCTGTGAAAGGTGCCGCACCACGCCTGCTCCGCTGAATACTTCTTCGTTTTCAATTTGGGCAACCGGCGCAGCAGCATATTGATCTTGAACACGCTGCCCTCGTCCACTCGCTCCGGCTGATACGGTTTGCCGCAATATCTGGCGAGAACGTTGCGACCGAAGTTCACGAGCAGAAAACGCGACTCGACGCTTTGCTCTTTATCGTCTTGGCGAAAACGGACCGTTTTTGTTTTGCCGCGAACATCGACATCGACAAGATCGACATTGGTTAGGAACTCCGCGCCAGCCTTACGCGCGCACTGCTCCAGCTCGCGCGCAACCGCGCCCATCCCGCCGACTGGCACCTTCCATTCACCGGTCTTGTTCCCGATAAGGTGGTAAAGGAAACAGCGGTTCTGCACGAGTGAGGGATCGTGCGGATGAGTGAACACGCCGATTTTTCCATCGCTCAGCACGAGCCCGCGGAGCAGATCGTTGTGAAGATAGCGCTCGATGGCGCGGCCAAGCGGTTCCTCGGCGAGGCTGCGCCACGCTTCGCGCGAGATCTCGTCGCGATTGAATGGCCGAGCCATCTCCTCTTTTGCGACGAGGGGCTCGAGCATGCTCTCCCACGTGTGTTCGGCGAACACACGCGCGAGATTGTAAAAATTTTTCATCTGTTCGAACTCCGCGTCGCTGCCGGTAAGATCGACAATTGAGCGACGGCTCAGCTCTTCATCGACGTTGCTAATGAGCAGGCCGTCATCGCCTCGGTCATCCAGATAAGGCACAAAGTGCGCCGTTGCGCGGCGGCGCAGCTCCAGTTTCAGGTTCAGATCGCG
>QHPZ01000101.1 GCA_003219225.1 Verrucomicrobiota bacterium
CGCCCGAATCGAAGTGAACCTTGAGCTCGCCGCGCTCGAGGACGCGTCCGTATTGATCGCCGAGGATCGGGAGCAGCACCCGATCGTGCAGCTCGGATTTGAGCGGGCGCCAATCGATATCGAAATATTTCGCGTACGGCGAGCTCGGGCCGTTTTCGAGCACGTCCATCCACCAGGTGTTAAGCGGCTCGGTGATGCCCATGTGGTTGGGGACAAAATCAAGCACCTGGCCCATGTCGTGGGCGTGCAGCTCCGCGATCCAGGCGTCGTACTTGTCGCGCGAGCCGATGGCCGCGTTCAATTTATTGTGGTCGGTGATGTCGTAGCCGTGGAGGCTGTCAGCGCTCGCCTGAAAATACGGCGACGCGTAAACGTCGCTTACCCCCAGCGCGTGCAAATACGGCACGATCTCGCGCGCCTGCGCGAAGGTGAATCGCCGATTCAGTTGCAACCTGTAGGTGCAAACGGGGATGCGGGGATGATGGCCCTTTGTCATGCCGAATGTCGCCGCGAACACTTCTGAATGACGAATGACCAATGACGAATGACGAAAGAAATCCGAATGACGAAGTCGGAACCGGCTGACGACCTCGGGCGGGCTTTCGTCATTCGTGCTTCGTCATTCATTCGTCATTCGTCATTCGTGCTTCGTCATTTTCTTTATGTCACATCTTCTCCGGTACCTTGATGCCTAACAAATCGAGGCCGCGTTCAAGCACGCGGCCCGTCAGCTCGCACAAGACCAGCCGCGAGCTGCGCGTGGGCTCGGGCGCTTTCAGGACCGGGCAGGCCTCGTAAAACGAGTGAAAGCTATTGGCCAACTCGAACAGGTAATTCGCCAGAATGTTCGGCCGAAAATCGTTCAGCACTTGCGGCACCACTTCCGCGAACTGACAGAGGCGCTTGGCCAGACTGATCTCTGCCGACTCAGCTAAAACGAGGCTGTCTTTGTAGCCACGCCCCTGTGGGGCGTCCTCCGCTCGACCGGCCATAGGCCCGTGGCTACAGGAATCAGCCTCACCCGCTTTGCGGAAGATGGAGCGGATACGGACGTAGGCGTTTTGTAAATACGGCGCGGTGTTGCCCTGGAGGGCGAGCATTTTGTCCCAGGAAAAAATGTAATCGGTCATTCGATACTGCGAGAGATCGGCGTACTTGACCGCGCCGATGCCGATTTTGCGCGCGATCTCGGTCTTTTCTTGCTCGATGAGATCGGGATTTTTTTCTTCGACGATTTTGCGCGCGCGCGCGCCCGCTTCTTCGAGCAATTGCCGCAAAGGGACGTTCTCGCCTGAGCGGGTCTTCATCAATTTGCGGTCGTCGCCGAGGACGCTGCCGAAAGTGATGTGGCGGAAGTCGGCTTGATAGCCGGCGCGCCGCGCGATTTCGAAGATTTGTTTGAAATGCAGAATCTGCGGGGCGCCGACCACGTACCAGATCGTGTCGGCCTTCAAATCGTTGACGCGATAATCGACTGTGGCGATGTCGCTGGTGGCGTAATTGTATCCGCCATCGTTTTTGCGAATGATACACGGTTTGTCCGCGAGGGCCGGAACGTCGCGAAAGAAAACAACGACGGCGCCTTCGCTCATTTCGGCGATGCCGGATTTAAGCAGGCGCTCGACCACTCCCGGCAGCCGATTGTTGTAAAAACTTTCGCCGCACTGGATGTCATAGTGGATGTCGAGCAGCTCATAAACGTGCTCGAAATCTTGCATCGAAAACGCCACGCACTCGTTCCAGATGTCGAGGTTTTCCTTGTCGCCGGCCTGCAGTTTGACCAGTTCCTGTCGACAGGCCTCGCGGATTTGCGGATCGATTGTCGATCTTTCGTTCGTCTCTTTGTAAATGCGGACGATCTCGGCAAGCGGATCACGCGCGAGCGCTTGCTGGTCGAGCAGATTCTTCCAACCCCAGATGACCATCCCGAACTGTGTGCCCCAGTCTCCAATATGATTATCGCGGATGACCTCGTGACCGAGAAACCGCGCGATGCGGGCGAGCGCGTCGCCGAGCACGATGCTGCGAATGTGGCCGACGTGCATCGGCTTGGCCACGTTGGGCGAACCAAAATCGATCACGATCCGATTGGGCGATGCGGTCGTGGCCACGCCGAGCTTTTGGTCTTCGAGCAATTCCGCGGCTTTCGTTGTGACGGCCTCGGGACGTAAAGTGAAATTAATGAATCCCGCTCCCGCAACCTGCGGCGGATCGCATAGTTCGGCCACGTCGAGGCTTGTCAGAATTTTCGCGGCGACCCCTCGCGGATTTTCGCGGCGCTGTTTTCCGAGGATGAGCGCGGCGTTGCTCTGATAATCGCCGAAACGCGGGTCGCTCGTCAGGGTCAATTCGCCTGTTTCGGGCAAACCGGCTTTCGCCAGCGCGCCGGCGAATTTTTTTGCCAGCAGTTCCTGGAAAGTTTCCATTGCCAGCACTGTAGCCGCTTCGCTATGCGAAGCGAGATGGGTGGATCGGGCAGTCCCTGCCCGATGTTAATTTGGCGGCGAAGCCGCACTCATTTTAGCATCACCCGCGGAGCGGCCGATCCACCAGTTTCGCTACGGCTTTTGCGATCGATCCTGAAAGATCGACAGGATTTCCTCTTTCGAATTCGCGGCCGCGAGCTGATCGCGGACGGAGCGGTCGTTCAGGAATTTAGCGATGGAAGCAAGCGTGCGGAGATGAGTCTGGAATTGGTTCTTCGGAACGATGAAAAGCACCACAAATTTCACCGGCGCATTATCGAGCGCGTCGAACTCGATCCCTTTTGTCGATCTACCAAACGCGGCGACAACTTGATCGAGCCGGTCGGACGAACAATGCGGAATGGCGATACCGAATCCGATGCCGGTGCTCATCGTTTCTTCGCGTTGCTTGAGTGCGGCGAGGATGCTGTCGCGATCGGCCGATTTGATTTGGCCGAGACTAACGAGCAGATCGATCAACTCGACGATGGCGGGCCAACGCTCCGTCGCCTGCATCTCGGGAATAATTTGATCTGCGGAAAGTAGATCGGCCAGCGACATGGCAGCTTCCCCGAATGGGAGCGCAAGCTTACCGTTCGCGTTTAGGTTGACAAGCGAGTTTTGGTCAAACCAGCCATTTGCGCCGCCATCCGCAGCAAATGTAGTCTGAGTTAGAAACAACGTAATGAACAGAATTGCACCTGCATCCCACAAGGATCACGTCGGATCTTGGCGCCGTTGCTACGCCATTTTCATAACCGCCTTCACCGCGCTCCTTCTCAGTCCCGTCACTTTCGCGGAACCGGCGATGTGGGTAGTTCGAGATGCGGATTCAACAATTTACTTCATCGGGACAGCGCACCTGCTCCGGCATGGCATGGAATGGAAATCGCCAAAGATAGACAAAGCGCTGGCCGACAGTTCCGAACTCTGGCTGGAAGTGCCCGACCCCGAAAATGAAGCTGCGCTGCTGCCGCTGATTCAGCGCTACGGCATGGACAACAAAAAGCCGCTCTCGCAAAAATTATCCGCAGTTCAAAATGAAAAACTCGCCAGGGCCGCCACCGAATACAGCATTCCGAAAGAAAACCTGGAACCGATGCAACCGTGGTTGGTCGGGATGATGTTCAGTGCGCTGCCATTGCAAAAAGCCGGCTACGACCCGCACGCCGGGGTGGATTTGATTCTGCAAGGCGAAGCAAAAAACAAAGGCGAGAAAATCCTTGGATTTGAAACGATGGAAGAACAGGTGCGTTTCCTGGCCGAGCTGCCCGAATCGGACCAAATCGCCTTTTTGGATAATACGCTCGACGATGTCGCGGAAGGCATCGCGAAAGTCGAGAAATTGGCGAGCGCGTGGGTCAACGGCGACAACGCCGCGATCGCCGACTTGCTTGTCACGGAAGTGAAAGCAAAAACCCCGGTCCTTTACCAAAAGCTCATCGTGGATCGCAATGCGCGATGGGCTGAAAAGATCGAGACGATCCTTCGAAGTTCAGGTGTGCAGTTGATCGCGGTGGGCGCGGCGCATCTCGTCGGACCGGACAGTGTCCAAACACAATTAGCGAAACGCGGAATTAAAGTCGAACCGTACTAACAGCGCGCCTCAGCGGTCCGGGCTGCGCGGTTTGTAATCCAAGCGGCGGGACAGCAGCCAGCGCACGCCGAACATGTCGACGGTGGCGCGCCAGGCGCGATTACCCAGACCATATTTGCTCTGGCCGAAACGGCGCGGCCGATGATGGACCGGAACTTCGACGACACGATACCCCGCGCCTTTGATGAGCGCCGGGATAAACCGGTGCATCCCTTTGAACGGCCTGTCGCAACGCCTTCAGCGTGCACCCGGTGTCACGCACATAATCTTTGACGAAACGGCTTCGAACGAAGTTCGCGATCCGGCTCGTCGCGCGTTTGACCCAGGTGTCCTGGCGCTTTTCGCGATAACCGCACACCAGATCGGCGCCGCGATCGATTTCGGCGAGCAAACGCGCGATGTCGGCCGGATCGTTTTGCAGATCGCCGTCGATCAGCACTGCAATCGCGCCTTTGGCCGACTGGAGCCCGGCATACATGGCCGCGCTTTGTCCGGCATTTTTTGCAAAACGCACGACTCGAACGTTTGGCGCACTCTCGATGCGTTCGGCCGTGCGATCGGTCGAACCGTCGTCCACAAAAACGATTTCGTGATCGTGTCCGGCCAGCGCGGCGCGCAACTCCTCCTGCAAGATCGACATGTTCTCTTCTTCGTTGAAGACCGGCACGACCACAGAAAGTGCCGGTGCCCGTGTCGGCTCGTTCATAGCGGGAGCGTCCGATATTTTCGACAAAGCCAAACCTGCCAGCTGCGCAGCGATTGACCGAACCGGCGCACTTCAACAATCGCCACCGGCTCGACCGATTCGAAGCCGGCCTGGATGTTGTGCGGCACGCGCGTTCTCGTCCCGTCACAAACAAGAAGTGCGCTGCGGCCGACAAATGGATTCACTCCATTTTCTTCGGTGTAAGTCTCGTCGCGCGTCGCCGGCGGAAGTGACTTCGTTTCAACAAACTGATCATAGCGTGGCCAGAACGAGAACTGGTTCTGGATGTTTTGCGATTCGATAATGTAAACGGGCGGATGTCCCGGGCCCTCAGGTTTCTTGTCGCGGAGATAAAACGAAATTTCCGAAGCGCGCGTGCGAGCGTCGGAAATCATAAACAGGCGTTCGCCCAGTTTTTGTTCCAGGTCGTTGCGGATTTTTTCAACCGCTACAGTTCCAGACTCCCAGCCGCGCATGCGATCGCTTGGATCGCTGCGGCGCAGTTTGAAACCGGCGCTGCGGACAATATCCGTGTCGAGCGCAACCGCGCTCATCACGAGGCCGATGAACAACGCAGCCGCCACACTCGCGCGCAACGCGCGACTCGCGGCGAGGCGTTCCCTCCAGAAATAAATCGCAAGCAAACCAAATCCGAGCATCGCGAGGGCGTCCCAGTTGGGCGCGGCGGCTTTGTTGAGCGAGAGCAAAAGATAGAACGCAAACACCGGCAGCCCGAACCAAAAAAGAAAGAGCGCCTTGAACTGCTGATTGATGCGTCGCCAGCGCGCGATTACACCCCACGCGAGTCCGAGAAAGAGCAGCGGCGAATAAGCAAGGAAATGCTGGCCGACAAAGACAAGAAGCTCCGCGGGATGCAAACCGAATCCCTCTTCGAGACTACCGCGCGAGCGCAAATGCGTGAGCGTGATCCAGACATGCTGGGAGTTCCAGACGATCGGCGGGATCGTGCAAATCACGAAGACTACGAGCAATGAATACAAACCCGGCCGCGCAAACTCCTGACGGAACCTCGGAGCGAGGGCGAGCACGAGCACGATGGAGACCAGTTCGAGCGCGTTGGTGTATTTGCAGAGAAATCCGAGCCCGATGAGCAGCCCAGTCAACGGCCACCAGAAGGAAAAGGCGGGACTCTTTTCCAGCGCCAGCCAAAACGTGAACATCGCAGTGAGCCAGAAAAAGATCGACAACGGATCAATCGTCATCAGAAACGCGCCGAGATTGAAAATCGGTAGGACGTTCAGCGCGAGCACCGGCCAGAGTCCGGCGTTTGCACTGAACAAGCGCCGCGCGAAGTCGAACAACAGCAGGCTCGTGCCTGCGGCGAGGATCGGACTGAAGAACCGGACGCCAAACTCGTTCGCACCGAAGAGCATGGTGCTGGCGCGAATGGCGAACGCGATGCCCGGTCCCTTGCTGAAATAAGCCGGCGCGAGCCGCTCCGACCACATCCAGTAATGCGCTTCATCGAATTCCAAGTCGCTCGTCGGCAAGATCGATAATCGAATCGCCGTTAATATCCCGACGAACAGCCAGACCGCGCGCGTCGTGCTCATTCGTTGTGGCGCAAGTTTTCAACTTGCGAATCGGGCAAGTTAAAAACTTGGCCCACGATTAGGCCCGGATGTCGCGCGTAAAGTTGCGGTGCCCATTTTGGCGCGCCCCAACGCCACAGCCATTCAAGTCCGGCGAGGATGAGCAATGTTTCACCAGCCGCGAGAAAAAAAGTCGCGATCACGTCGCTCGGCCAGTGTGCTCCGAGGTAAATTCGCGAGTAACCGATCGCCGCGGCAATGATCCAGTAAAGCCAGCCGCGCCGATAAAAAAACATGAGGCACAGCGCGATCACCGTGTTGTTGGTCACATGCCCCGAGGGAAACGACGGCCCCGAGCGGGTCCGGTCCGACGCGTCGGAATCACGAATCGTCGGTTTGTGGAACAAGGTCATGAACGCGGGGCGCGTTCTTTGCAGCTCGACCAGGCGCACGCTTTGCACCTGCTTGGGGCGATGCCGATCTACCGCCGTTTTCAATAGCCCGGTAACCTGTTCGCTGACCAGCAACGTGATGAGCAGACAAACAGTGCAGGCCCGCCCTTTGAATCCGGCGAAAACGAGCATGAAAATCAGCACCCCGATCAAGAGCGGCCGCCAGATCTCCACGTTGCTCAGGCCGGCCATGAACAAATCCAGCACCGGATTCGTCCAGCGTTCATTGATGAGATGAAAAAGACCTTGATCCATGTGCGTCCTGAAGCGGCAGCTAGCTTTTAATCACTACGTTCCAATAAATAAATGCAGTAAATGACGAAGCACGAATGACGAATGACGAAATAAGCTCGAATGCTCAAATGACTAATGTGCGATGCAGGCTCTCCGGGTCATTCGGATTTCGTCATTCCTTCGTCATTCGTGCTTCGTCATTCGTCATTTCTTTGGCGTTCGTTTTGTCGCTCCGAGGCGACCCCGTTCCGTCAGCCAAAGACATCCTCGATTCGGTGCGCATGGTTGAGACACAACAGCACCTCGATCTCGATGGCCAGCTGCGCCAGAACCAAATCGTGGTCCCGTTTCACCTCGCCCAAGACGGGCCGCTGATTCGCTATTCATTCAGCAATCCCGAAGAAGTTCTGGAGTTGCGGCTCGGCGAGAAAAGTTCGCGCCTCGATCTGGTGACCGGATCCGAAAAGTTCGCCGCATCCAAGTTCGCGCAAAAAGTCCGCGGCACTGCCGTGACTTACGAAGACCTGGCGATGAAGTTCCTTTACTGGCCCGACGGCACGGTTCTCGGGGAGGAAAATGTGCGAACGCGACGCTGCTGGAAGCTGCATCTGCGCCCGCCGTCGCGCGACTCGCAATATTCGAACGTTTTTCTGTGGGTCGACCAGGCAAGCGGCGCGCTGATGCGGATGGAAGGCTACGATTGGAACGGCCGGCTCGCCAAACGCTTCGAAGTTGTCTCCGCGCAAAAAATCGAGGGCCGCTGGTTCCTTAAGCAAATGCGCATCGAAGAACTCCAGGCCGGCACGAATGAGGTGCAGGCGCGCACGTATCTCGAAATTAAAAAGTAACCTGTAGCCATGGCCCTGTAGGCCGTTGGACGCGCCACAGGCGCGTGGCTACAGCTCTTCCTCGCGCGCGGCCTTTACGATTTGCGCGAAGCTGCGCGGGTCGAGACTGGCGCCGCCGACGAGCGCGCCGTCGATGTCGGGCTGACTCATCAGCTCGTGCGCATTGTCGGGCTTCACGCTTCCGCCATATTGAATCCGAACGCGCTCAGCCGTTGTTTCATCCGAGATTTTGGCGAGGGTGTGGCGGATGAACGCGTGCGCCTCCTGCGCCTGCTCGGGCGTCGCGTTACGCCCCGTGCCGATCGCCCAGACCGGCTCGTAGGCAATTACCGTCTCGTGAAGTTCCTTTTCGCTGAGGCCGGCGAGGCTGCCTCGCAGTTGGATCGACAATATTTTTTCGACGTTCCCTTTGTCGCGCTGCTCCAGCGTTTCGCCGATGCAAACAATCGGCCGCAGCATCGCTTCATGCGCGGCGCGCACTTTGCGATTAACTATCTCGTCGGTTTCGCCAAAGAGCGTGCGGCGTTCGCTGTGGCCGAGCACGACGTAGCGCACGAACAAATCGCGCAGCAGCGCCGCGCTGATTTCCCCGGTGAACGCGCCGTTCTGTTCCCAGTGCATGTTCTGCGCGCCGAGCTTGATGTTTTGCGAAGGCCCGAGCGCTTCCATCACTTTGGCGATCGCGGTGAACGGCGGAACAATCACCACTTCGATATCGGTGATATCGCCGAGATCGAGCAGGAGCGATTTCACAAACGCGGCCGACTCGGCCTGCGTCATGTTCATCTTCCAATTCGCAGCGACGATTTTTTTTCTCATCAATTCAATCCACCACGAAGATCACGAAGGCCACGAAGAAGCGAGTAAATCAAATCCCACCTTCGTGCTCTTCGTGTCCTTCGTGGTTTATTTATCAGTTAGCGCAGCAACACCTGGCAGTTCTTTTCCTTCGAGCAATTCCAAGGCCGCGCCGCCGCCGGTTGAAATGAAAGTCATTTTGTCCGCCAGGCCGGCCTGCTTCACCGCAGTGACGGAATCGCCGCCGCCGATAATCGTCGTCGCGCCGGAGTTGGCGAGCGCTTCGGCGATCGTGAACGTGCCCTCGGCAAAATCCGGAATCTCAAAAATGCCGAGCGGCCCGTTCCACAGAATGGTTTTCGCTTTGCCAATCTCATCCTGGTAAAGAGCCACGGTGGCGTTGCCGATATCGACGGCTTGCCAGCCCTCGTCGATGCCATGCTTTTGTGAGAGGCGTTGCGTGTTTTGAATCTGCGCGCCCGGTTTGATCTCCTTTGCTTCGACCACATCGACCGGCAGGAGCAATTTCACGCCGCGCTGCTTGGCAAGATCGACAAGTTCATTGGCGAGATCGGTTTTGTCGGCCTCAACGCGGCTCGCCCCGATCGGGATTCCCTGCGCCTTGAAAAATGTGTTCGCCATCGCGCCGCCGATCAGAATCGTGTCGGCTTTCTCCATCAGCGCCTTGAGCACGCCGATCTTGTCGGAAACTTTTGCGCCGCCCATGACAACGACGAACGGCTTGGCTGGGTTATCCAGTTCTTCGTGGAGATATTTCAGCTCCTTTTCCATCAAAAATCCCATCGCCGATTGTGCGACGAATTTGGTCACTCCCACGGTCGACGCATGCGCGCGATGGGCCGCGCCGAATCCGTCGTTCACATAGATGCCATCGCTCAATTTGGCCAGTCCTTCGGCGAACTTTGGATCGTTTGCCTCCTCTTCCGGCTGAAAACGCAGGTTCTCCAGCAACACCACGTCGCCTTCGTTCATGTGTGCGATGATTTCTGCGGGCTCCGCCCCGATTGTGTCGCGACTGAAAGCAACCGGCTGATTAATTAGCGTGTGCAAATAATCGCCGATCGGCCGGAGGGAATATTTCTCGACGCGCTTGCCCTTTGGCCGACCGAAATGCGACATCAAAATCGTCTTCGCCTTGTGCTCGCGCAGATAATTAATCGTGGGCAGCGCTTCCCGAATACGCGTGTCATCAGTGATGTCGTTTTGCCCGGCGCGCTCCTCAACCGGCACGTTGAAATCCACGCGCATCAGCACGCGTTTGCCGCGCACATCAAGATCGCGAATGGAGAGCTTCGGCATTGCTTAGGTTGTCATTCCGAGCGGAGCGAGGAACCTCGCAAATACACGCAGAGTTCATTGCGCCGCGCGCTTTGGTCGCGCAAGCAGTTCAGTAGTTGGTAAATCTTCATCCGGTTATGAGGTTTCTCGTCGTCTGCGCGACTCGGGATGACAGAGCTACTTCGCCAGCAGCTCCATCAGCTCGACGCAACGATTGCTGTAGCCCCACTCGTTGTCGTACCAGCCGACCACTTTCACGAACCGGTTGCCGAGCATGATCGTCAGTTTGCTGTCGAAAATGCACGAATGCGGGTTGCCGATGATGTCGCGCGACACGAGCGGCTCATCGCTGTATTCGAGGACGCCTTTGTAGCTCTTGTCCGACGCGGCTTCTTTGAATGCCGCATTGACGGACTCAACGGTCGCGTCTTTCTCCAGAACAGCGCTGAAATCCGTGACCGAACCGTCAGGTGTCGGCACGCGAAAGGCGCCGCCGTTCAAGCAGCCTTTGAGCTCAGGAATGACCTCACCGATCGCCTTGGCCGCCCCGGTGCTTGAGGGAATAATGCTGATCGCTGCCGCGCGCGCCCGCCGCAAGTCGTCGTGCGGGAAATCGAGGATCCGCTGGTCGTTCGTGTAGCTGTGGATCGTGCTCATGAACCCGTGCGCGACGCCAAATTTGTCGTGCAACACTTTGGCCAGCGGCGCGAGGCAATTGGTCGTGCAACTCGCGTTCGAGACGATCGTGTGCTTGTCCGGATCGTAAATGTCGTCATTGATTCCGATGCACAACGTCGCGTCGGGATTCTTCGCCGGCGCGGAAATCAGCACTCGTTTCGCGCCGGCTTTGGAAATGTGCAGCTCGGCCTTGTCGCGCGCAGTGAAATAACCGGTCGACTCAAGCACAACATCGACCTCGAGTTTTTTCCACGGCAAGTTGCCCGGATCGCGCTCCTTGAAGATGCGAATGGCGTGCCCGCGCACGACGATGTTCTCCTCGTCGTGATCGATCTCGCCCTGGAACTTGCCGTGGACCGAGTCCCATTTGAGCAAATGGGCCAGCGTTTTCGTGTCGGTCAGGTCGTTGATCGCGCGGACGCGCTCGACTTGTTTTTGCGTCATGGCGCGGAGCACGTTGCGTCCGATCCGCCCAAAGCCGTTGATAGCGTAATTTGCCATAGTAATTTTCCGAAGCTGGGTTGCGTTGGCTGATCAAATCGCGATCAGCAACAAGTGAGGTCGGGAAATTAAAATGGGCACACGGGTGAAGCAATTACGAACTGTCGGCGCACTCGCTATCGCCTTGTCGATCCTGTGCGCGCCGACCGCTCGCGCCGCGCACAGCGATTCTTCAACAATGAAAACGATCTTCGTTTTCGGCGACAGTTTGTCGGAAGGATTTCAGCTCAAACCAAGCCAGGCGTATCCCACCCTGCTCCTGGACAAATTGCGCGCGGCCGGTCTGGAGTTCCAAATCGTCAATGCCAGTCAAAGCGGCGGCACGACCACTCGCGGACTCGCCCGCCTCCCCCCGCACCTCAAACGCAAGATCGACATCTTCATTCTCGAGCTCGGGATCAACGACGCGTTCCTCGGCGTGCCGATCGATCAGATCGTAGCCAATCTTCAATCGATCATCGACCAGGTGAAAGCGCGCAATCCGAACGCGCGGATCATCGTTGCCGGGATGCAGTTGCCTAACTACACCGCCGACGATTACGTCAGCGCGTTCGGCTGGATGTATGCCGATCTCGCCGCGAAAAACAACGCCGCGCTCGTGCCGTATTTGCTCGAAGGCGTCGGTGGCAATCCTGATCTGAATCTCGGCGACGGCATTCATCCAAATGCCGCCGGCCAAAAGATCCTCGCCCAAAATGTCTGGCGCGTCCTTGAACCGATCGCCCGCGAAGTGGCGGCGCAACCAGCAGCCACGCGACTGTAGCCACGGCCCTGCGGGCCGTCTGTTCTGACGTGCCCCAGGCACGTGGCGACACGAATGCAACCACTCCGCTCGCGCGCTTCGTAAACTAATTGATGGATCCCGCACGACCAGGCGAGCTCGAGCCGCAAGACCCGCAAAATCCCGAGCGCGCCGATCACGCCATCCTCGAAAGGATCGAGATCGCGACCGAGGGCGAAGATTGCGACGAATGCGTGCGTAAACTGCGCCCCGTGCTCATGAAAATTAACGGCGTCCAGGACGTGATTGTCGATCTTCCTGACGAACGGGTGATCGTTAAGTTCGACGCGCGCAAGACCCACGCGCCCGATCTGCACGACGCCATTTTGCAGAGCGGCTATAGACCGGCCGCGCAAGCGGATTAATGTTGTAGCCACGGCCCTATGGGCCGTCGGCGTGGACGTGCCACAGGCACGTGGCTACAGAAATCACACCGCCGGTTGCTGCTGCGTGAGGCAATGAAGCGTCCCGAGGCCCCAGATTAATTCGCGGCAGTCGATCCCAAGAACGCGCCGATTGGGAACACCGTCGCGCAAGATCGACAATGCAATTTCATCGGCCGGATCGGCGAACGTCGGCACAAGCACGCAGGTGTTGGCGACATAAAAATTCGCGTAGCTCGCAGGCAGGCGCATGCCGTCGCGCACGATCTTCTTCGGCATCGGTATTGTGACGATATCGATCTTGTCGCCATCCATTTTCATCTCGCGCAGGCGCGCGAGATTTTCCTGGAGCGGCTCGTAATTTTCATCGGTGCGATTTTCCTCAATCACGGCGACAACTTTCCGTTCCGAGACGAACCGCGCGAGATTATCAATGTGCCCGTCGGTGTCATCGCCTTCGGTGCCGCGGGCGAGCCAGAGAATCTCACGCACACCGAAAAAATCCCGGAGCCGTTGCTCGACGTCTGCGCGGCCCAGGTTCGGATTCCGGTTTTTATTCAACAAACACGACTCCGTGGTGAGCAGTGCGCCTGCGCCGTTCACGTCGATCGCGCCGCCTTCCAAAAGCATGCGCGGATAAAAAACCGGCAGCTTGAGTGTCTCGGCCACGCGCGTGGGCACGACTTCGTCCAGATCGAACGGTGGGTATTTGTTTCCCCAGGCGTTGTAATCCCAGTCGACGACTCCAAGCTTCGGCTCCTCCGCGCGCGTCAAGAAAATCGGCCCATGATCGCGGCACCACGGCTCGTTGGTCGGGATCCGATAAAACGTGACGCGGGAAAGATCGACATCTTTTAGAACAGCGCGCGCTTCGGCTTCATGCGCGCCGTTACAAACATTGATGCAGACGGGCTCGGATTCGACGAGCTCTGCAACCAGCGCGCGAAATGTCGGCAGCACGCGCTCGAACGAGCCGGGGAAACTGATTCCCTCCCGGCGCGGCCATGACAGCCACGTCGCGGCATGCGGCTCCCATTCCGCCGGCAGCCGGTAGCCGAGCGCCGCCGGAGTTTCGTTCGTCGCATTCACGGCGAGCAACGTCGGACGCCAGGCCCGCGCCGTCCAATTGGACACGCGTCTGTAGGGGACGCTGACAGCGTCCCATTGGGGAAGCAGACTGCTTCCCCTACAGAGCACGTGTTTGCGGCTACGCTAGGGCGTCGTGGTCAGCGTCGGCTTGTAAATCGCGGCGATAATCGCCCCCGCGATCGCGAACATGATCAGATCGCCCAGGATCCAGCCGCAGAGCATTTTCGTGGTCAGCGGTTGCACCGCATAAGTGATAAAGTCGGCTCCCGAATACACGAGCCCCAGCATAAAGCCGAGACGCGCCCCGGCGCCGGCGCCGCCGCCAGCCGCATAGCGAGCAACCACCATCGTAAGGAAAAACGCCATCACGATGTGACCAAAGACCAGCCACGGAAAATACGTGCCGAAGTCTGCTTGAGTGCGAAACAGCGCTGGCACTTCCATGTGGACGCCGTGCATGAGCGTTCCCCACCACAACCAGCCAAAGAGGAACATGAAAACAAACGAGGCAATGAAGGCGATAAAGAATTTTTTCCAGTTCATGATTGTTTTGTTGCGGTTGCGCTAGCTCCCCACCAAAACCCTGCCGCGGTCATGGCAAAACCGCTGCGCATTGTCGATCTAATATTGGTAGGGACGGACGGACCGCCGAGCCGTCCGTTGGTTGCGGCGCGCCCGGCGTCCGCGTCACTCGCGCACTCCCGGAATGTGGCCGTAGCCGATAAACGTCGGCTGGAGTTTTCCGTTTTCGCTTTTGGTCGGGCGCTGAATTTTGAAATCGAAAACGCTCACGCCGTTGCGCGGTTCGCCCTGGTAAACCCGACCGTCGCTTGAGCCGACCATGACGCGCTTTCCGGTTTTCTTTTCGCGTCCGACATAAATCATCCCGTGCGTGATCGGCGGGTCGCGTTCGATCGCGTAGGTGCCGGTCCAGAAAAGCAGGTCGCCGGGCTGCAGATTTTCGAGCTCGAATGAATCGTCCTTGCGGCTGAGGACCGGCTCGAATTTGCCGGCGCGCCGCAGCCAGACGTATTGCTCGCTGGAATTGCGCGGCACGTCCGTGACGCCGTTCTTGTTAAGGACGTAGTAAACAAAACCGGAACAATCCATCCCGCCGTTGGCCGGATCGGCCGAGCCGTAGGTGTAAGTAAGATCGCGCGTGGTCAACTCCAGCGCGCTCGTGAGTAACTGCTGCACCTTCGGCGGGTAATTCTCGAAGCCCTTAATTGCATCCGGCGTGAGCGTCGCGTTAGGCGCGCCGCGTCGCTTGGGCGTTTCCGTCGCTGAGGGTTGCTGCGGTGGTGAGGGAGTAAAAGCGGGCGGCAAGGGCGTTGGAGTAGTTGTCGGTGTCGGTGGTACGGCTCCGGCCGGTGTTTCGGAGGGCGTGGGTGTCGGTGAAATTTTCTTTTTCCGGCGCGGCGACGGAGTTGGCGTCGGCGACCTCTTTTTTTTCGGCGTCGCGGTTGGGCTTGGCGTCGGAGAGGGCGACATTTTCGATTTCGCGCTCGGCGACGGCGTTGGCGTTGGCGATTTCTTTTTTCGTGTTGCGGAAGTTTTCTTCCGCGGCGGCGGCGTCGGGGTCGCGAAAATTTTCTTGATTGTGTCGGCGATCGATTGCTCGGCCGCGTCGGTTATCGGCGCGGCGGCGGCCGCGAGCAAAAACATCAAAACGAGAATGGTGCGCGCGAACATTGACAATTGGACGGATCGTATGCCGGTTTCTTGCAACGGAACTTTACGTCCGAGACCGACTTCGTTTCGAAGCTCAGTGGTGATAACCTCGCGCCATGTTTGTCCTTCGTCTCCTTGTTCTTCTGTTCATCTTCTCAACGTTGTGCTCGGCGCAGATCGACCGCATTACGGGCAAGAATTTTGCCACGCGGTCGGAGGTGCTGGCGCGACACGGAATGGTTTGCACGAGTGTGCCGGCGGCGACGCAGGTCGGGATCGATATTCTAAAGCGCGGCGGCAGCGCAGTTGACGCCGCCATTGCCGCGAACGCGACGCTCGGTTTGATGGAGCCGGTCTCGAACGGGATTGGCGGCGATCATTTTGCCATCGTTTACAGCGCGAAGGAGAACAAGCTTTACGGCATCAACGGCAGCGGACGTTCTCCGCTCGCCTTGAGCTACGAACAAATGAAAGCCGAGCTCGAGAAATTGAACGCTCGTAAAGACACGGGTGAATCGCCCTCACCTCAATCCTCTCCCTCAGGGAGAGGGGGACGGCAAAGCCGCCCGGTGAGGGAATCGAAATCATCGCTGAAAATTCCGGCGCGCGGAATGTTGCCGATCAGCGTGCCGGGAACCGTCGATGCGTGGGCCGAGCTGCACAAAAAATTCGGAAAGCTGAAGTTCGCGGACGATCTCGCGCCGGCGATTCGTTACGCCGAGGAAGGTTTTCCGGTCACGGAATTGATCGCGTTCTACTGGCACTTCGGACCGGAACTTTACAAAGGACTTCCCGGCGCATTTCTCGAAACTTACACGCTCGATGGCAAAGGCCGAACGCCGGCCAAGGGCGACATCTTCAAAAACCCGGCGCTGGCGAAAACACTCCGCTTGATCGGCGAGAAAGGCCGCGACGTTTTTTATAAGGGCGAAATCGCGGACAAGATCGACAACTTCATGCAGCAGAACGGTGGATTTCTGCGCAAAGTCGATTTCGAAAAACACACCTCGACCTGGGTCGATCTGGTCTCGACGAATTATCGGGGCTACGATGTTTTTGAATTGCCGCCGAACGGTCAGGGCATCGCCACCCTGCAGATCCTGAACATTCTCGAAGGATTCGATTTGAAAGCGATGGGGCGAAATTCACCCGAGACGCTGCACACCATGATCGAAGCGAAGAAAATCGTGTGGGCCGATCGGGCGAAGTTTTATGCCGACCCGGCCTTTGCCAAGATTCCGCTGAAAAGTTTGCTCTCGAAAGAATACGCGAGTGAGCGGCGCAAGTTGATCGATCCGATGCACGCCGCGAAAAAAGTCGAGCCCGGCAATCCTGCACTCGACCAGGGCGACACGATTTACATGTGCACTGCCGATGATGAAGGCAACCTGGTCTCGCTCATTCAAAGCAATTACCGCGGGATGGGCAGCGGCATCGTTGTGCCGGACCTCGGGTTCATGTTCCAGGACCGCGGCGAACTGTTCTCGATGGAGCCGGGCCACGCGAACGTTTACGCGCCGGGCAAACGGCCGTTTCACACCATCATTCCCGGCTTCGTCATGAAAGACGGCAAACCGTGGGAAGCATTCGGCGTGATGGGCGGTGGGATGCAACCCCAGGGGCACGTGCAGGTACTGACCAATCAGATCGACTTCGGTCTCAATGTGCAGGAAGCGGGCGACGCCTCGCGATGGCAGCACGAAGGCGATAACGAACCGACCGGCGAGAAAATGGAGAACGGCGGTTACGTCAATCTCGAAAGCGGCATTCCCGCGGAGACGCAGCGCGAGTTAAAAAACCGTGGACACGATGTGCGTTTCGATGTCGGCGGCTACGGTGGTTACCAGGCGATCAAAGTCGAGATGCACGATGGGCAGCGGGTCTATGTCGGCGCGAGCGAATCGCGCAAGGATGGTCAAGCCGCGGGCTACTGATATTCGTCGGCTCGAACAGAATCTCGCCCTACCGAAACTGCGATTTTAGCTCGGCGACTTTTTCCTCCGCGCGGGCAACGTCCGACTTGTGCGCGCTGCCGACGGCAAGAAGTCGGATTTGCCGATCGAGGTTCGCTTCGGCCAATTCGAGCTCAGCACGCTTAAATTTTTCGGCTGCGGCTTGCGCCACTTCGGTTAAGCGCGCCAATTCTGCTTTCGTGTGTTCGTCGTTGGCGGGTTGACCGTTGACGACGACGGAGCTGAAGGCAGCAGCCTCGGCGTTCGCATGTTCGAGCCGGGCAGTGGCCAGCTCGGATTGCAAACGCACGACGCGCAGCGCGCGTTCTTCGACCTGCTCCTGCGAAATGACGCCGACCCGGTAGAGATGCTTCCCGTCGGCCGCGCTGCGCTTGGCCCGCTCGATCGCGCGCTCCAGCTGCGCAACATCGACATATTGCACGTCGGTCTCGCTTTGCGCATCCAGCGACGACTGGTCAGTCCGATTTGGAATCAACAGCGGCGGCTCGACATCGAATGAGTCGGGCTCTTGCGCGAAGACAACGCTTGCGATAGCCAAACCAATCGCCGCCCCCGCGCGCCGCATAAGTCAACATTACCAAAAACGCCGGCGCCAGCGAGATCAGATTTTGCCGCGTCTGGACGGCTACTGTTTCACATCAATCTTGTCGAACTTCGCGGAGCCTTCCTCGTAAAAGAGCGCGCCCTCGGTCGGGTCACCGCCGCTCCAATGTTTGTGTCCGCCAGGAATCCGGATGAACTCGCCCGGGCCGACGCGTTTGTCTCCCGCCTCGTCGCGGTAGAGATACGCTCCCTTGAGCACCACAATCCAGACGTCATTCGTGTGCGTGTGTGTCTTGGCGTCAAATCCCGGCACGAATTTGGTGAACGTGCCGTGCGCGCCCTTGTCCGGATCGCCCCACACCACCGCCATCGATACGCCCGGAAATTTTTCCTGGTAAGTCGCGCTCTCCGACGACATGTAAACGACCTCTTTTGTTTTCCCGGTCGCGCTTTTCTTCGCTTTTGCCGCCTTCTCCTGCGCAATTCCGATCGGCGCAGCGATAACGATCGCGGTCGCGATTCCAAACAAGATAAATGATTTCTTCATAGTTTATTCTTCCTTCGCGCTGCGT
>QHPZ01000014.1:0-5862 GCA_003219225.1 Verrucomicrobiota bacterium
CCGGGCGGATCGAGCGGCGGGTCGGCCGCAGCGGTGGCGACGGATGCGGCGTTTGGCGCACTCGGGACCGATACGGGCGGATCGATTCGGCAGCCGGCGGCATTGTGCGGCGTCGTCGGATTAAAACCGAGTTACGGACGCGTGTCGCGATTCGGTTTGGTCGCGTTCGCCTCTTCGCTCGATCAAGCCGGCCCGCTGGCGAAAACAGTGCGCGACGCGGCCTTGATCATGACTGCGATTGCCGGTCACGACCCGTGCGATACGACGTCTTTGAACGAGCCGGTGCCGGATTACACGGCCGGGCTCGGGCGTGATCTGCGCGGGCTTCGGCTCGGGTTGCCAAAAGAATACATGATCGAAGGAATCGAGCCGCAGGTGAAAACGGCGATCGATTCGGCGATCAAACATTTGCAAGCGCTCGGCGCCGAGATTGTCGATGTAAGCCTACCGCACACCGACTACGGGATCGCCGTCTATTATTTTCTGGCGACGGCGGAAGCTTCGGCCAATCTCGCGCGCTTCGACGGCGTGCGCTATGGCCACCGCGCCGATAAACCGCGCGACCTGCTCGACCATTACGGGCGCACGCGCGAGGAAGGGTTCGGCCCCGAGGTGAAACGCCGGATCATTCTCGGGACCTACGTTCTGAGCTCCGGCTATTACGACGCCTATTACCTGCGCGCGCAAAAAGTGCGCGAGCTGATCCGAAAAGATTTCGCCGACACATTCGCGAAAGTGGACGCGATCGTTTCCCCGACGTCACCAGTTCCTGCGTTCAAACTCGGCGAACGGACAGCCGATCCGTTGCAGATGTATCTGGCCGACATTTTCACCAACACCGGCAATCTCGCCGGCATCTGTGGCATCAGCGTGCCGTGCGGTTTTGCCAAGATCGACAGCGTGCAGTTGCCGATTGGCCTCCAGTTAATGGGCAAAGCGCTGGATGAAGCGCGACTCTTCCAGATCGCGCATGCTTACGAGCAAAGCACTGACTGGCACAAGGCGAAGCCGCAACTTTGAAACGCCGAACGCCCAACGTCGAATGCTGAATTAGGAGAGCCGACGACGGGATTCGAACCCGTGACCTGCGGTTTACGAAACCGCTGCTCTACCGGCTGAGCTACGTCGGCGCGGAGCGGCAAAGATTACATTGCCGCAAGCGCCGAGCAAGGCAGAGCTGGAATCGCGCGGACTAGCGACGCTGCGATTAGCGCTGGCTTGGCTGGTTTTTTTGCAACAGGGCCGGATTCTTCCGAAGCATTTCGTAAAGCCGGTCGGCAATGATGCGGTGGCCCTTTGCGTTTGGATGAAAATCCCATTCATTTCTGTGCAGAGTCTGTTCGTCTACACCGTCGAAAACACCGCTCATGTTCAGGACGTTGAAGCCGGCTTCGGCGGCGAGGCGAAGGTGATCCGGCGTTTCCTCTTCGCCCAGCGCTCGGAGGTTCGGCAGATAGATGAATACCGGCGGGATGTTCCGCTCGCGGCAAATCTCGACGATTCGGCGGTAAGTCCCAGCCAGAATTTCGTTCGAGTGGGAATGCAGCCGCGCCCTAAGTTCGCGGATCGGCATGTCCGCTCTGAGGCCTGCTTTTTCCACGATCTCTCGCAAGTAGTCGTATGGAATCGTGGTCCCGCTCATGACAAGTTCAGCGAGGCGATAGCTCGCTCTGAGGCGGTCAGATGGATGACCGATGTAAAATAGTACGTCCGGCTGAAAGGAAAGCGCTTTTTCCTCGAACATTGCGAGCCGGTGGAGCGGGGTGTGGGTGGCAACGGCGAAGTTCAAAATCTCGTATTGCCTTACTAGCTTGTGATCGTTTTCGCGATTCAGGCGATTCTCCAAAACCGCCTCCCAAAGCTTATTGTTAGGAACTTCTTTATTCATTTCGGGCGAGCCGCCCAGCAATGCGATCCGGCAGGTTCCGGGAGGCGGTAGTTGGTCGTATTCCTTGTCCCGCATTCCCCACCGATTGGTGTGAAATGAGGCGTCCTGGGATCCCAACGATGGTCGAAGCACGAAGCCGAGAAAGTCGCCCGTGTCGATGTAATTGGCACGCCAATCGGTTCGCCCTTGAAGCTCATCGCGGAATTAAATCGATCGACCCGGGTGAGGTTCTCGTAATAGCCACGCTCGAGCGTAGCCAGATCCTGACGGCTGAGTTTTTCCTTGCTCAGTTCTTCTGCGATGGCAGCGAAGCTTTGGCCGAAGCGACCGTAAACGGCAGGCTGCGAAATGATCAAAACAGCAAGGATCGCCGCGGCGGTTGGTAGGGCCGCTGCCAAGAAGGATTTCTCAGGAGAAGACGTCGCCCTGCTCGCCGCGCCGTGCGGCAGTTCTTCGTTTCGTGCCGCGAGCGCGCCCCATAGTGCCAGCACCACTCCTCCAACGAACGCCGGCGCCAAAACAGTTACATCTTTCCAAGTCGGGCCCGGAATGGCCCAAAGTGACATCCATTCCGATAGACTCGTGCTGATCCAGATCGACCAGAGCAGACAAATCACAGAAAACACACCGATGATCCGCAGCGTGTGCAGCGCGATCCCCACAAAGCTTCGCTGTCGCAGCGCGGTGCTCTTCTTCCGCCCGGCATTTTTGGCGTCATAAACTGTATTCGCTGCAACCAGCGCCCCGAACACGCTCCAGAACAACACGTCCGGAGCGGAAATGGAAAAAGATCCGCGCAGCCAGAACCATTGGTAGCCGTGTAAAGCCCAGGTGACCAGGAAGACGACGACCGTAGCGAAGAGCAAACTCGCCGTGGCCGGCCAATGCCGCAGACGAAAATAGATCGGGTAAAAAACGACGCGCTGCATGAAGTCGCGCCAGTAGATGTTCGCCCGCCGCCAGAAATCGGTGAAACTGGCCGCATGCCAGTAGCGGTTCATGATCCGCGGCAGATCGAACCCGAAGAGAAGTAACACGCCGATGACGAGGTGGAACTGCCCCGACAAGCGTAAAATGAGAAGAAAGTTGGAGACGAGGTATCGGACGAGGTCAGCGACGCTGTTTACGTCCTCCGGCCCTATGACCATGTAGTAGTAGACGGCGCGATAGAGCAGGAAGTGCATCACACCCCAGAAAATCCACTTCAATCCACGCTGGTGGATCAGATGTCGATCTTCATCGTAGTAGTTTCGATGAAACGTGGTGTAGTCCACGACCGGGAAAAGCGGGAAGACCACGTTCGGCAACAAGAAAAAGTAAGAGAGCGAAGGCCAGAAGTCGGCTGGCGCTTTCCGATGTTGCAACGAGTAAAGATAAACAATCAGCCGGAACATGAACATTGACGCTAAGACCGGCCAGATCGCGTCGTGCCACGGCGCGTGCCAACGGCCAACCCGAAACTGGGCGAGGGCAAACCCTGCTATGACCAACAGTACGACGCGGAATCGAAATGGAACCGGCAAATGACACAGCCCGATCAGCACGAGGCCGATTCCGATCAGCCAAGCTGCGTCGAGCAAGCCAAAGACAGAAACGATCGCGCTCAGAGAAAGTAAAAGGAAAAAGGGCAGCCGATATTCGAACGGCAGAAAGTAGTGCACCAGGAAACCGAAACAGATCAGCAGAAGGATCTGATGATGAAACAGCGGGCTGATCAGATTGAATTGGTGACTGAGAAGCACAAGTAGCCCAAGCTGAATTTCGAGGCAGACGAAGCGGCTCATCGATGGTTTGTCCGCGGCGAGTAAGCGCGCCTGCAGGTTCGCGTCGGTTTGCTTGCGCGCTGGCGCTGACCAGCGAACCAGTCCAACAGCTCCACTCAAGAACATGAGCATGACGAATTTGGAGGTCAGATCAGGCGAGGGTTTCTCCTGCGCCGCCTTCAAAACTAATAGCTTGCGCGATTCCCGAGGCGCGGCCCGTCCATTCGGGGCGACGATGTTGGCGGGTGTTTGCTGTGATTGCTGAAAATTCAGAGCGGTGTCCGAAGCGAGGGCAACAGTCACAGCGGCAACGCCGATCAAAAACCATGCGCCGATTTTCCTCCGAGAAACTGGCAAGATCGACGTGATACCGCCGACGAACAGAGCAAACCCGCCGCAGGCCAACATTGTCGGAGTGGGCAGAAAGGCTAACCCGTAACTGTCGCCCACCCAGTCGGCCTTCACTGCGAGTGCGGTAATAGCTGCGCCGGCGACGGCAACTATGGCGCCAAGCCAGGAGGGCGGATGTTGTGAATTGAGATCATGCCGCCAAAAGCTGCTGACAACACGACTGAGACTTGCAGTAACCCGAGTCATATGCTGTGTTCCGGCACGATGCGTCGCAAAGAAAGCAACTCGTTGTTAGCGTTTCGTTATTAGCGTTTTTGCTTTCTGTAACAGATCCGGATTCTGGCGCAGCGTCTGGTAAATTCGCTCGGCGATAATTGCATGGCCCTCGGCGTTGGGATGGGAATCCAATTCGTCTCTCCGCAAAGTGCTTTCATCATAGCCATTGAAGATATCAGACAGGTTTACCACCTTGAAACCGGCTCCGGCAGCGAAACGAAGGTGGTCTGGCGTTTCTTCTTCTCCCACTGCGCCTAGGTTCGGCAGATAAATGAATACCGGGACAATGGATCGCTCGCGGCAAACTTCGACGATCCGCTGGTAAATCCATTGCATCATTTCGTTCCCGTAGGGTTGGAGGCGGGCCCGCATCGTCCTGGCTTCCATATCACGCTTGAGTCCCGTTTTTCTCACTAACTGTCTCAAGTAATCGTACGGTATCGGTGTCTCCGTCATGACCACTTCGGCGAGACGGTTGATCGTTTTGGTTCGGTCGGACGGATGCGCGACATAAAAGAGTATATCCGGCTCGAATGAAAGGACCTTGGTGTCTAACATTGCGAGCCGATGGAGCGCCGTGTGAGTGGCAGCGGCGAAGTTTAATATCTCATACTGGTTTACCGTCTTGTGATCGTTTTCGCGATTGAGGCGCTCCTCCAAAACCGCCTCCCACAGTTGGTCGTCGGGAACTTCTCTGTTCATCTCGGGCGAACCGCCGACTAACGCGATGCGCAATGTCCGCGGGCGTGGTTTCTTCTCATAATCCTTGTCTCGCATTGCCCAACGGTTGGTGTGAAAAGCCTTCTCCTTGTCGCCCAGATTGGGACGAAGCAGAATGCCGAGAAACTCAGATGTTTCGATGTAGTTGGCCCGCCAATCGCCACGATTCTGAAACACATCGCCAGCCTGGCCCGGCTGATTGGTGGCTCCCATGTTGTACCTCTCCCAAAGCTGGGAATTAAATCGCTCGACACGGGTGAGGTTTTCATAATAACCCCGCTCAAGCATTGCCAGGTCCATCCGGCTGAGCTTTTCGGTCCTTAACTCATCGAGCGTCGTGGTGAACCTCGGGCCGAACCAGCTATACATAGCAGGCTGCGAAATTAGGAGCAGAGCAACAATGGCCGCGCCGGTTGGCAGCGCTCTCGCAACGAAAGACTTCTCAGGAGCAACTGTCGGTGCGCTCGCCGCGGCGCCAAGGCCGCGCAGTTCTTCTTTTCGCGCCGCGAGCGCGCCCCAGGCCGCGAGTGCGATGCCGCCAAGCAGCAGTGGCGTAAGCACTTTCACATCGTTCCAAGTAGGCGCGGGAACATTCCAGAGCGATACCCATTCCGAAAGACTGCTGCTAATCCAGATCGACCAAAGCAGACAAATGACAGAAAACACGCCCATGATGCGCAAGGTATGAAGGGCGATTGGGCGAAAGCTTCGAGCGCCGGCGCCAGCGGCTGTTTTGCGTCCAGCGGCCTTCGCATCGTACAGCGTATTGGCCGCGACCAATGTGCCGAAGACACTCCAGAACAACACGTCCGGTCCGGAAAGCGAATAGGAGCCGCGTAACCAGAACCATTGATAAGCATGTAA
>QHPZ01000014.1:5906-19589 GCA_003219225.1 Verrucomicrobiota bacterium
CGACTCGCTGCATGAAGTCGCGCCAGTAGATGTTCGCCCGCCGCCAAAAGTCGCTGAAACTGTCCGCGTGCCAGTAACGATTCATGATCCGCGGCAGATCGAATCCGAAGAGAAGTAACACCCCGATGACGAGGTGAAACTGACCGGAGAGCCGCAGAATAAGCAGAAAGTTGGAAATGAGGTAACACACCAAGTTGGTGACGCTGTTTACTGCCTCGGGCGGAATAACCAGGTAATAATAAACACAGCGATAAAGCAGCAGGTGAATGACACCCCAGAAAATCCATTTCAACCCACGCTGGTGAATAAGGTGTCGATCCGCATCGTAATAGTTGCGATAGAACGTCGCGTAGTCCACTACGGGGAAGAGCGGAAACACCACGTTGGGCAGGAGAAAAAAATAGGAGAGCGAAGACCAGAAGCTGACCGGTGCTTTGCGATGCTGCAACGAATAGAGATAAACAATCAGCAGGAACATGAACATCGAAGCCAAAATCGGCCAGATCGCTTCACTCCAGGGCGCGTGGAACCAGCCACTGCGAAGCTCGGCCAGAGCAATTCCCGCCAGCGCCACCAGCGCAATGCGTAACTTAAATGGAAGCGGCAAATGACAGAGCCCGATCAGCGCGAGACCGATCGCAACCAACCAGCCCGCCTGCACCACACCGAAGACACAGACGATAGTGCTAAGAGAAAGAAAAAGGAAAAATGGCAGCCGGTACTCAAAGGGCAGCAAATAGTGGACGAGAAACCCGAAGAAAATCAGCAGCACGATCTGATGTTCAAAAAGTGGACTTATCAGATTGAATTGCTGAATGAGAAGGACAAGCAACCCGAGCTGCACTTCCAAGCCGAGAAATCGCGTGATTGACGGGGTGTCCGCGCTAAGCAAGCGAGCTTGTCGAGTCGAGTCGAGTTGCTCGCGCGGTGGCGCTGACGAACGAACCAAGCCAACAGCTGCGCCCAAAAACATGAGCATGATAAATTTTGAGGTTGGATCACGCAAGGCAGCCTGCTGCGCGGCTTTCAAAAATGCTACTCTCCGCTGCCTCATACGCACCCGCGCATCCTGGCCGGCGACATTCTTGGACACTTGCGTTGGTAGCTGGAAATTGATGGCGATGTCGGAAGCCAGGACAACGGCTAGCACAGCAACGCCGATCAGAATCCATGCGCCGATTTTCCGCTGAGCAACAGGCAGCATGACGGTGGTACCGCTGACGAACAAAGCGAGGCCGCCGCAAGCCAACGTCACATCAGTCGGTTTAAACGCGAAGCGGTAGGCATCACCGAGGAACATCCAGTCGGCCACCAGGGTGAGTGCGGCGATAGCGGCGCCGGCGACCGCAACTGCGGCGCCAAGCCAGAAGGGCGGATGGTGTGAATCGCTGTCACGCCGCCAAAACCCGCTGACAGCACGACTCAGACTTGCAGTAACCCGAGTCATATGCTGCGTGCCGACACGACGCGTCGCAACGAAACGAACTCGCGCTTAGCGTTTCGTGACTTGCGTTTTTGCTTTCTCCAGCAGATCCGGGTTCTTCTTGAGTGTTTCGTAAAGCCGATCGGCAATAATGGCGTGGCCCTGGGTGTTGGGATGGAAATCCCAATCGTTGCGATGCAACGTCCGTTCATCGTAGCCATCGAAGACGCCGGAGAGGTTTACTACCTTGAATCCGGCTTCGGAGGCGAGGCGAAGGTGGTCCGCTGTTTCCTCGTCTCCGAGCGGTTTGAGGTTCGGCAGATAGAAAAATACTGGCACGATCGAATGCTCGCGACAATCCTGGACTATTTGCCGGTAGACCCAATTGATCAGCTCGTTGCCGTATGGTGCCAGCCGGGCCCGCATCGTCCTGACTTCCATATCGCGCTTGAGACCGGTTTTCTGCACCAATTGTCTGAGGTAATCATAGGGGATCGGTGTCCCGGTCATGACGATTTCGGCCAGACGATTGATGGACTTGGTCCGGTCGGAGGGATGCGCTATGTACCACAGAATGTTGGGCTGGAATGGAAGGACTTTGTTTTCCACCATCGCGAGCCGATGCAGCGCGGTGTGAGTGGCAGCGGCGAAATTCAATATCTCGTATTGATTATATATTCGATGATCGTTTTCGGAATTGAGTCGGTCCTCGACCACTGTCGGCCAGAGTTTATCATTGGCGACTCCTTTGTAGACTTCAGGCGAACCGCCCACCATTGCGATGCGCAAGCTCCCTGGAGGCGGTTTCTTGTCATAATCCTTGTCCCGCATCCCCCAGCGATTGGTGTGAAAGACGTCCGTCTCTTTGCCTAGATTGGGACGAAGGAGAATGCCGATAAACTCGGCTGTTTGGAGATAGTTGACCCGCCAATCGTCCTCCGTCCAAAGCCCACTCTTGGGATTAGCTTCGTCAGCATCGCGCTTCTCTTCCGGCTGAGCTGGTGCCTTGTTGTATCGCTCCCAAAGCTGAGAGTTAAATCGCTCGACGCGGGTAAGATTCTCATAGTAACCGCGCTCGAGCATGGCCAGGTCTGTGCGGCTAAGCTTTTCCTGCCTCATCTCATCCAAAGTGGCAGTGAGCCTGGGAGCGACCCGCCCGTAGATGCCAGGCAGTGAAGCGAGCAACAAAGCAACAATCGCCGCGCCGGTTGGCAGTGCCGTGGCTAGGAAAGATTTCTCCGCCGCAGCGGCTGGCGCGCTCGCGCTGGCGCCAAGGCCGCGCAGTTCCTCTTTTCGCGCTGCGAGCGCGCCCCATGCCGCCAGCGCAATGCCAGCCAGCAGCACCGGCGTCAGCACCTTGACGTCGTTCCAAGTAGGCGCTGGAACGTTCCAAAGCGACACCCACTCTGCGAGACTGCTGCTGATCCAAATCGACCAAAGCAGACAGATGACCGAGAATACACCCATGATGCGCAACGTGTGCAGCGCGAGCTGCCGAAAGCTTCGATCCAGTCCGGCGGTGGCCGTTTTTCGCGCCGCTGCCCTGGCGTCGTAAAGCGTATTCGCTGCGACCACGACTCCAAACACACTCCAAAACAAGATATCCGGCCCAGAGGTGGAATAGGAGCCACGGATCCAGAACCATTGATACCCGTGTAACGCCCAGGTGATAAAGAACACGACTCCGGTCGCGAGAAGCAGACTCGCCGTGGCCGGCCAATGGCGCAGACGAAAGTAAATGGGATAGAAAACAACGCGCTGCATGAAGTCGCGCCAGTAGATGTTCGCCCGACGCCAGAAATCAGTGAAACTGGAAGCGTGCCAGTAGCGGTTCATGATCCGCGGCAAATCGAACCCGAAGAGAAGTAACACCCCGATGACGAGGTGGAACTGGCCCGACAAGCGCAGAATGAGCAGGAAGTTCGAGATCAGGTAGCGCACGAGGTTGGTGACGCTGTCCACCGCATCCGGTGCAATCACTACGTAGTAATAGATGTAGCGATAAAGCAGCAGGTGAATCACGCCCCAGAAAATCCATTTCAATCCACGCTGATGAATGAGATGTCGATCCGCATCGTAGTAATTGCGATAGAAAGTAGCGTAGTCGACGACTGGGAAGAGCGGAAACACCACGTTGGGCAATAGGAAAAAGTAGGAAAGCGACGACCAGAATGTGACCGGCGCCTTGCGATGCTGCAGCGAATAAAGATAAACGATCAGCCGGAACATGAACATCGAAGCCAGAATCGGCCAGATCGCGTCACTCCACGGCGCGTGAAACCAACCGACGCGCAGCTCGGCAAGAGAAAACCCCGCGAGCGCCACCAGTGGGATTCGCAATTTGAAGCCCACCGGCAAATGGCAAAGTCCGATTAGCGTGAGACCAATGGCGACAAGCCAACTCGCCTGCACCACTCCAAAGACACAGACGATCGCGCTAAGAGAAAGGAAAACGAAAAACGGCTGCCGATATTCTAACGGCAGAAAATAGTGGACGAGGAATCCGAAAAAAATCAGCAGCATGATCTGATGGTTAAATAGCGGACTCACCAGATTGAATTGCTGCATTAGAAGCACCAGTAGTCCGAGCTGGACTTCCAGGCTGACAAAACGTGTGATCGCCGGAGTGTCGGCCGAGAGCGAGCGTGCTTGCCGAGTCGCGTCGCGTTGCTCGCGCGCGGGCGCCGAGGAACGAACCAGACCAACCGCTCCGCCGAGAAAAATGAGCATGATGAATTTGGACGTCGGATCGTGAGATGCAGCCTCCTGCGCGGCTTTCAAAAACGCGGTCCGCCGCTGTCTCAGGTGCTGCGGGCGGGATGGGTTCTCGGTAGGACCAGCGGAGGTTTGATTGTTTGCGCTAAAGTTGATTGGAATGTCGGCCGCGACGATTACCGCGAGCGCCGCGACCACGATGAGAAGCCATTCGCCAGCTCTGCGCCACGCCCCCGGCAACATGACAGTGATACCGCCGGCGAACAAAGCGAAGCCGCCGCAGGCCATGGCCACATCGGTTTGTCGCAAGGCAAAACGGTAGGCGTCGCCGAGAAACATCCAGTCGGCCTTAACCGCGAGCACCGTGATCGTAGCGCCGAGCAAGGCGACGAGCGCGCCGAGCCAGAGCGGGATGCGCTGAGGGTGAAATCCATTCCGCCAGAATGGTGCGGCGGTCCGAGTGACAGTTGCGGTATTCGTAGTCATGTGCTGAGTAGCTTTTCGATAGTTAAAAGATCAAAGGCCCAAGCAGCGGGCGATAATGTTGCGTTGAATGTCCGTCGGTTTGCGCAAAGCGAACAATCTCGGTGCGACGATGTTGTTGTTCTTGCGTCGCCGAAAACTCCATTCCCTGCCTGCTCCGCCCCTGTTTCTTAGCTCGCCACGGCCATCCGCTGAACGAGACACTGACGCAACGCGTTAAGCGCCGCAGATTTGAAAACTTCTTCGGCGAAAATACGCCCGGCAAAGATGTCGATCATCTCGTCCCGATGCCGCGGGTGATGGGTGAGCACGAGGAATCGTAGCGGGTAGTCCCAAAAAACGTCGACCAAATCCTGAATGATGTCCTGGCCGCGCTCACTCAACCTTTCATAATCAGACAGCGCACTTGCCGCAGCAGGGTCACCGGAAAGGTTCTTAGCCACGACCTGAGAAGCTAATTGCGCCTCTTTAAGGGCGAAGTTAACACCAAAGGAGAAGATCGGATCGATGAACCGATGCGAATCGCCCACGCAGAGAAATCCCGGCCCGGTAAAATGTTTGATGTGGTATGAATAGTTGCTGGCCGAGCGTGTTTCCTCGACGAATGTCAGGTCCGGTACCCTTTTGGTTAACTCCGGGTTCATCGTCTTTAGCTCTGAGCTAAGAAACTCTGCCGGCGACAACCGCTCTGCCGCAAAGTACTCGCGCGGAACGACAACTCCAACACTGGTTATCTCGTCATCGATTGGGATCAACCATGCCCAGTGGTTCTTTTTCTCGTAGAAGATCAGGGTGTTGGCAACGCCTTGCTCGGTTTCGCGCACCGCATGCTTTACCTGCGAGAAGACAGCCACCTGCTTACTATAGTTTCCGCGTTGCTTTTGACCGACGAGCTTGCATTGGTTGGCCAGAAAAGTTGTTTGACCCGAGGCATCGACTATCATTTCAGACCTTACCTTTTCCTCGGTGCCGTTCTCAGTGCGTATCGTGAGGCCGTTCAAGCGACCATTCTCCTGCAGCGTCGCGGTCGCCGCTGCAGGAATCACTTCTGCTCCCCGTTCAATGGCAGTATCAAGGAGCAGTTTATCGAACGAGCTGCGGCGAACCTGCCAGGTAGTTGCCGGTTGAAGTTGTCTGGCCTCATCCCGTTTCATTACCGGTACCCAAAAGGACTCGCCGCCCGTAGGCCCATAAACAACCACGCCGTGCTTGATCGGAAACCTCTGCTCACTCATCAGGTGGTCAATGCCAAGCTCGCGCAAGCATCCGCCCGCTTCGCCCGTCAGAGACTCGCCGATGTGGTAGCGAGGAAACGCGGTCTTCTCGAGTAGGACCGGTTTAATTCCAAGCTTCAGCAGGTAGAGCGCGGTCGCCGCGCCGGCCGGGCCGCCGCCGATGATGATGACCTGGTAACTCTTCATCGCTTATTTCGCTCAACCAATTAGCGTTAGTCCGGATGCCAAAGATCGACAATGGCAACGGTAAAGAGAAGCTACGGATCCGATCATTGTTCTACTGCTAGGTAGCTGCAGAAGCGACCACGAGCTCTTCGCGCATCGGAACCAGCTCGGGCACTACGCGATACTTATTTGTATCGTTGTACTTGAGACGAGGATCCATCGCGAGCAGCGGCGCGAGATTCGCGCTGCGATCAGTGAGTTTCCCTTGCACCAGGAGCAACTCCTGCTCGCTTTGCGAGTCGAGTCGCGCCGCACCGAGGGCGATGTCGTTGTCTTCGGGGTAGCTGTTGTAACCGACAGGCAGCGCGGAGATTCGGAACAAACTGAGTCGCCGACGCACGAGGGTGGAAAACATTTCGGTCGACACCGTACTTCTGTCTGGCCTGCTCAAGCACGCATCGGCCAGCCAGGCTGACGCGTACCCCGTATAACATGCTGTGACGACCCCGGCCGAATTAATCGGATCAACAAACGCGGCCGCATCACCGGCCAGACACCAGCCTTCTCCCGCGAGCTCGGTGGGTCGAAATGCAAAGTCGCGGATCGCGTGCATTGAGCCGGGCACGAGCCGCGCGTTTTCCAAAAGCATGCCGATGGTCGGCAACTCACGACAGGCTTGATCGAAGCGCTCTTCAAGTTTTCCGCCGGTCGCCTTGAACTGCGCCGCCTGCTCGGGCGGAAGCACGAGTCCCACGCTGGTGTGTTCCTTCTGGACGATGTGCCAGCACCAGCCCCAGCCCAGCTCGCAGGTTCCCAATTGGATCGTTGTCGGCCTGAGTTCGCGTCGCTTCTCCCAGGGACAAAGCAGACCTCCCTGCGCAATGTAAGCCGAGTCATCATAGTAGCCCCAGACGCTAATGAACCGCAGGTCCTTGTCGGGCTCGCGAAAGCCGAGTTGGTTCGCAATGACCGCGCCCTGCCCGCTTGCATCGACAATGTAACGGCAACGGATATCGCCTTGCTCGCCGACACGACGATCGTTATAGGCCACGGTTTTCGTGCCGTTGTCGAAGTTGATCTCGTCCACTCCGACTTCTTCGAAGACTTGCACACCGCGGCGCTCGGCTACACGCAACAGAATTTCGTCGAACTCATCGCGCTCAACGTGCAGAGACGGGTCGCGAAAACCAAAATCGGCCATTTTCATCTGGCGAATGGTTCCGCGCCAAACTGCTGTGCCGCCGGACTTTTTGATGAAGCCGGCTTTTTCGATGTCTGCCCTCGCGCCCGCCAGGTCAATGTACTTCCAGACGTGGGGCAACACGCTTTCGCCGACGACCAGTCGCGGATGACGCGCCTTGTCCAGAAGCACAACCTCGTAGCCTTTCTGCGCGAGCAAATTGGCGGCGGTGCTGCCGGCCGGGCCGCCGCCAATAACGACGACGTCCGCCTTAGTTGGAACTGGTGTTGGACTAGCCTTTGACTCCGATGGCATCAGCATAAAAAGTTACCGCACCGGCCAGAAAAAAGCACGCCTAAACTTTTGTCAGGCCGCGGCCTCATTTTGCAGCGTTGCCTTGAGCGACGTGTAATCAATTTTTGAGGTCGAAGTCTTCGGAAGAACCGCGTGAAAGCGGAAAAAATCGGGCACCATGTAGGCAGGCAGATTTTCGACGCAAAATCTTTTCAGCTCGATGATCGACAACGCACCGGGGCTCGCGACGAAGGCAGTGATCTGCATCCCGGCCACGGAATTGTCCACGCCCACGACTGCTACTTCCTTAATCGCGGGATGTCGATGCAAGCAGGCCTCGATTTCATCCAGCTCCACACGGTAACCGTGTTTCTTCACCATGCGATCGCGCCGGCCAAGAAAACGATAATTTCCGTCGGCATCTTCCCGGACAAAATCTCCCGTGCGATACCATCGCTCTCCGGCGGAATCGAGGGCGAACGGGTCGGCTCGCGATTCGGCACCGGCCCAATAGCCGTGCATCACGCTGCCGCCCGCGACCAATAACTCTCCCATTTCGCCCGCAGCCACGGTCTGGCCATCTTCATCCACGACTTTCGTGCGCGCATAGGGACACGGTTCGCCGATCGGGACTGACTCCTTCAGCTCGGAAATTTGGTCCGGCAGGCGATAAAAAGTGCAGACGTTCGTCTCTGTGGGGCCGTACAAATTGTAGAAGGTCACGCCCGGCAGCAATTTCCGCAGTTCACGCAACGGGCCGAGCGGAAAAACTTCGCCGGCATAGAGCACGATACGCAGGAAGGAGCAGTCGTACTGGCGCAGGTCCGCTTGCATAAGAAGCATGAGCGCGGTCGGTGTCGAGTACCAGATGCTGATGCGCTGTTGCGGGATGACTGCGGCCAGCGCTTTCGGCGCCTTGGCCGTTTTGCTGTCGATCAACACCAGAGTCGCGGCACTGCTGATACTCAGAAAGACGTCGAGAATGGAAAGGTCGAAGTGCAGCGGCGCGTAGGAAGACAGCCGATCCTCCGGCGTTGGCTGGAAGGTTTCGCGGCACCAGTTGACGAAGACGGCGGCGTTCTGGTGTGAGAGGACAACGCCTTTGGGCCGGCCAGTTGAGCCGCTCGTATGCAGGATGTAGGCCGTGTCGTTGGGCGCAACGGCAGGATCCGATTCAGCCGCCGACGCGTTCACCTGCTCGTTTTCGAGCGCAGCACGGAGAGAGTCGCCGCCGCCGGTCTTTTCCAGTGCGACAATGTGCGGCCTCTGCTCCGACGCCCAGCTGTCGCTCAATGCTTTCGCGTGCGGCTGTTGCGCGACCACGGCCGCGACACCGCAGCTTTTCAGGATGCCCTCGTTCCGCGCAAAGGGAGCGGCTGGATCCACCGGCACATAAGCAGCGCCCGCGCGCAGCACGCCGAAAATCGATGCGATCGCGTCGATCGACTTCTCTAAATATAATCCGACGCGATCACCCCGCCGGACTCCTTTCACCAGAAGATGCTGGCAAAGTTGCCCGGACAATTGTTCCAGGTCGCGATAGGTGATCGTACCCATACCGGGTTCCTCGACGGCGATACGGTCAGGCCAAAGCGCGGCCGCATCCTGCAACATGTAGTGTAGAATCTCGCGGGTGACGTTCACTGCAATGGAGCCGATTGCTGACGAAACGTCAGGCGTTCGGCAGCTTCGATTGCACGTAGCGCTCGATATCGTTGAGCGTATTCAGATTGTCGACATCGGCCTCGTGCGGTTCCACTCGTATCCCGTATCGCTCTTCCAGGAAGCTCACCAATTTTAAGGTGGCGATCGAATCGAGAATGCCACCGGTCACCAACGGAGTGGATTCGGTCAAATTGTCGGGCTTTTCACCGGGCAGAAATTCCTTGAGAATGTAGTCTTTGATCGTGCTTTTAATGTCTTCCATGTTTTTCCCCGGCGAATGAATTCTTCCGCATTCTACAATTACGGGCAGCGGCATGTCTAAGAATAAAATTCAGAATCTATTTTCCGCGCGAATTTTGCACTTGTCGCGCCCGAATTGCCTGGTCTCCCCGACGAGCATTTGACGGAATACAGGCTGCGATTAGTATGCTCGACTCTGTCCAATGAACCGGCGACCGCTGCGGAACTCTGCCTTTTCAAATCAAACAGCGTTTACGCTCATTGAGCTGCTGGTTGTGATCGCGATCATCGCCATTCTCATCGGCCTGCTGCTGCCTGCCTTTGGTAGAATGCAGATAATCAACGATCGTGCCCACTGCGCATCCAATCTTCGGCAGATCGGCGCCGCGATCCATTCCTACGTCGGAGATAATAATGGCAATCTGCCCGGCCCGCTCTGGACATGGCAGAACCCGTGGTACAAAACGTATGATTACGGCGCGCTCGGCACGCATTTGGCAAAATATCTCAAACTCAATCCGCAGGACGACGCGCAAAAGGCAGACGTGTTCATCTGTCCGGCGTGGCAGCGTGGCGCGCCTTATTACGAGAACGACAAATATGTGCAGTGGATCGTGAACACGCAGCCCGGCGCAACGTGCAATAACCAGTGCAGCGGAGGAAACAATCAAGGCCCTGGATGTCTTAATCCCTGGGGCGACGCCATGATCCAATACAACAACGGGAATGAGCCAAGTGCTGACCCATTTGCTGGCGACAAACCCCAACCGCTGGCCTCGCTTCCGACCAAAGACAACGACGACAGGTCGATTTCGGCCTCAACCATCTGGGCGATGCAGGACTACGATAAGCATTCATCCGAGCCGCCGATGTGCCCGACGCTCCCGCAAGCGGATGTCTTTGGCACCGTTGTTACCAATCCCGTCCATGTCGATGTGCGCAATGCCCTGTTCTTCGACTCACACGTCGAGGCAATCAAGGTGCCGACGCAACGATAAGCAGGCGACGATCAAGCTTCTGTTGACACGAACTCCTCGGCCGCGGCAGCGGCGAGGGGTGAATTAGTTTGCGTTGTAATTTTTTCGTCCGCACGCAACACGGAAAGGAAAGCGCCGACGGCCGCGCCAATTTCACGCACCATTTCGACCGCGAACACCAACGCGAGCCCAGCCATGATCGCAGTCGGGATCCAAAGCTGATCGAAGTCCGCGACCAGGCCGTTGATCGTCAGGCCGGCAAGGATGAGCCAACCGGCAGATTTGCAGGTGGGTTCGATGCGCAGACGAATAAGCTGACGCCCGGCGCCGTGGTCCTCGGCCAAAGCCCACAGCTTGGCGCCGCCGAAGAAACCCACCCGCACCTCCAGGTCCCAACGATCGAATTCTCTGCCCCGTCGCAAAGTGTAACCATTCGCGCGCAAGGCAGCTTCCCACTTGGTCAGCCGTTCCTGGATCGTCTCCGGTTTTTCCGACCAGATGGTGAAACTGCGGTGGCTCGGAAAGGCGAAGCGACTGACACGCCGGTAACGCCACGGGTGCAAGCCGCCGTAGAACCTGCCGCAAAGCCGCGCGATCGGTTGGAGCAGGTGCAGACATGCAACCAGTGCACGAGAGCGCTTTGAGAAGCCGGGTTGCAGCGGAATAATGGAGGCGCGCTTGGCCGCGGTCCAAATTGGCAATGCGACGGCGAACGCCAGCGGCAGCAAAAGAAACAGCAGCGGCTTAACAAATACGAGCGGCAACGAAGTCCATTCGCTCGAAACGCGTTCGGCGCTTTGAAACGGAGCCGATCCCCACGTGCCGTGATAAATGCGCTCGCGCAATCCAAACATCGCCGCAGCTCCCGGTCCATAAAGTTGACCCGCCCAGCTGAGGTGCCCGGCGATGTTGTACTTTTCCGGCCACTTCCGTTCCAACAGCGCTTCGGCAATGCCGTAGTGGAACTGTTGTTTCCAAAAAGTCCTGAGCGAGCCGCGCCGATGGTGCCACACGACCGCGCTCGGAGCGAAGCCGAGTTTCCAGCCCTTTTCCTGCAACCGCCAGCAAAGATCGACATCGTCACCCGCGACGCGAAATTGCGAATCGAATCCGCCGACCTCCAGCAATCGATCGCGGCGCACGGCCAGATTGCAGCCGGGCAGATGTTCGGCCACGCGATCGGAGATGAGCACATGCGCGGGACAGCCCGGAGCATAGGCGACGCACTTCGCGAATCCTGAAGAGCGCGGCGGTAGCAGGTTTGGGCCGCCGATAGCCGCGTAATCGCCATTGCGAAAAGCGTGCGCGAGATATTTCAACCAATCGCGATCCGGATAAGCATCGTCGTCGATGTAAGCAACGATCTCGCCGGTTGCAGCCTGCCCAGCCACGTTGCGCGCTGCACTCAGCCCGCCATTCTCGGTATTGACCAACTTGACGCGATGCCGGCTGGCCACCAACGGCGTGGCATCGGTCGACCCATCGTTGACCACGATGATCTCGTAATCGGGATAATCGAGTTGCTCAGTCCGGCTCAGACAATCCTCCAGCCATTTGGCTCCGTTGTAACTGGAGACCGCAACCGAGATGCGCGGCCACTCTCCATCGCGACTAAACGGAAGTGTCGCAAACGCGCCTGCCGCGGCCGCCAGCGCGGGCTTGGGTTGGCGTTGGCGATCAGTCAATCCAAAATCCCAATCCTCGATCGGATAACCGCCGCGGTGCCATTCGTCGGTGTAGGAAAAAACAAATGCGCCCGCGCAGCCGGCGGCGAACCCGGCCGTGACCTGATCGTGCACCATCTGCGCCTGCTTCGCCATGCCGTGGCGGCGGCTGTCGAGACCGATCTCGCTCAGAACAAGAGGTTGCTCGCCCGAGATATTTTGCAGCCGCGCGATGTAGGAATCGAAGCTTTCCTGCGACTCGAGGAACACGTTGAAACAAAGAAAATCGACAAAACCGAGTCGCAGATATTCGGTCGTGGGATAATTCACATAGGTGGTGAGCGCTCCGGGGTCTTCCTGGCGTACCGCGCGACACAACGTTTGCAGAAAGTGTTCGACTGCTTCGCGGCCGTGCCAGCGGATTACGCCGGCAGGAATCTCATTACCAATCGTGTAACCGAGCACAGCGGGATGGCCGGTACAGGCGCTCACACCAGCGCGCGCGCGTTGAATGATCGAGCGCGCGCGATGTCGATCTTGCAAAAATGCGACGTGCTGTTCCCACGGCAGTCCCACCAGCACATAGAGGCCGTGTTGTTGTGCCGCATCGAGTAACCATCGCGGCGGGATCGTGTAGAGTCGCACCGAGTTCATCCCGGTCGCGCTGATCCGCGCAAAATCACGTTCGACATCTTCCAGGTTGTACTCCGCTTCGCCGTTGGATCCGAACGGCCCGTAAGTTACTCCGGTGAGAAAGAACTTCGACGCGCCGCGAAAGAAAAACTTGCCTTGGACGTATGGCTTGTCGTCCGTGCCGGGAATTGTTTGATCACTCGGCGAGTTTTCGTTCGAATGCACAATCATGGTGTAATTTGCGGGGCGTTTATCTCCTCTCGGCGCGGGGCAACGTCAATTTAAGACTTTTAGAGTAAAATAAATGATCTATACTTGCACGCTCTTCTCCGCTTCGTCTGATTCGGGAAGACGGCGGGCAATGGTAGCAGTCTGAGCGTGAAATATCTTCCTCGAGTTCTTACCTACCTGCGCCCCTACTGGAAGCTCGCCACGATTTCAGGCGTGCTCACGATTCTCTCCTCGCTCGCCGCGCTGCTCGCGCCCTGGCCGTTGAAAGTAATCGTCGACAGCGTGCTCGGGAACCACCCGGTCCGACCCGTTCTCCAGCCGATCGTAAACTCGCTGCATGCTTTCGGCGGGGGCAAACTTCCGGTGCTCGCTTTTGCTGTGCTCGCCGGATTAGTCATCGTAGCCGCGCAAAACATACTCACGGTTGTGCACAGCTATGTGACCACAACGTTTGAGCAGAAGATGATTCTCGATCTCCGGAGCGACTTGTTCCAGCACGCGCAGCGGCTGTCGCTCGCTTTTCACGATCAAAAACGAGCCGGCAAGCTGATCTACGCGATCAACTATCAGGCGCATGCCGTCGTCGGCGTCGTCATGTCGGCGCAGCCGTTGATACAAAGCGGGATCACACTCATCGGCATGGTCATAATCGTGTTCCGGCTCAACCGTACGCTTGCATGGCTGACAATCGCGATCGTCCCCTTTCTTTACTACTCGGTCGGTTATTACGCGACGCATATTCGTAGTCATTTGCGCAGGGTCAAACGCATGGAAGCGC
>QHPZ01000103.1:0-2699 GCA_003219225.1 Verrucomicrobiota bacterium
AGCGGGCGTTATGGGCATCTGACGCCAACGGGATCGTTTACGATCCTGGATAAAGAGATGAATCATTACTCGTCGATGTACGGGAAGATTGTGGACCGCTATGGCCGAACCGTCGTGGCCGATGCGGATGCGGACATGCGCGTGCCGGCGGGCGGGAAGTTTGTCCCGGCGCCGATGCGCTACTTCATGCGCTTCGAGGGCGCGAACGGGATGCACGCCGGTTATTTGCCGGGTTATCCGGCGTCGCACGGCTGTGTGCGTTTGCCCGAGCAAAACGCAATCGCGCTTTTCAATTCGGTGGAAGTGGGAACGCCCGTCACGGTCTTCGGCACAACGCCGCGCAGCGGTTATTCGGAGGGCTGGTCAACGCGACGGAGCGATCGTGTTTACGATCCGCGTTACGGCCCTTACTACGATCCGCGGTATCGCTGGCCGTGGTCGCGGTGAGCGTACTGTAGCCACGGGCCTGTGGCCCGTCTCATTTTAACGGCCCACAGGGCCGTTGCTACAGCGCTCGATCTTACGGGCGCTGTTCGGGTTGCTTGGCTGCGTTGGTGCTCGCAGTTTTCGGGCCGCGAGAAAGATCGACAAAGTCGGCGAGGATATTCAGACTCTCGTCGCGCTCGGGATCGATCACCGGTTCCTTGGTGTCGTCCTCGGGCTGAACGGTCTCGGATTGATCATCCGTCGCGGCTTCGGCCGAAACTTTCGCCGGGATCCCCTTGGCCCGAGCTTCCGCGAGTTTGCCGGGATACATGATCAACTGCAGGTTCGGCTTGTCGACAGTGTCGAGCGTGACGCGATAGACGCGCGGTTCCTCTTCGTGTCGGGCGAGGCGTTCCTTGGCGCGCGTTTCCTTCCGCAACTTGTCGTCCTGAAGTTCTTTGCGCCGCGTGTCTTCGTTCAATGAAATGCGATTGTCCTTAATTTTCTGATGCAGCCGCTGCATGTCTTCCATGACGTAGCGAAACTCGGCATCGTTCTGCACGCGCTCGGCCGAACGGCGCTTGAGTTGATCGATAAAGAGCGAATGCGTGTCGGACCACTTCGTGTATCGCGCCGGGGACACTTCGTCGTAAGGGAGACAATTCTTCAGCGCGCCTTCCCCGAACTCGGGCAGATCGGTCACGCTTGGGAGCACGATGTCGGACGCGACGCCGTGCAATTGGGTCGAGCCGCCGGCGACGCGATAAAACTTCTGGATCGTGAGCTTAAGCGCGCCGTCATCGGGTGAGCGGCTGCCGAGCAGCGAAGTGAACCGCCCGATTTCGAGAATGGTTTGGACGGTGCCTTTGCCAAATGTGTTTTGGTCGCCGACGACGACCGCGCGGCCATAGTCTTGCAGCGCGGCCGCGAAAATTTCACTGGCCGAAGCACTCTGGCGGCTGGTCAAAACGACCATCGGCCCGGTGTAAACGATGCCGGCATCGGGATCGCTTGAAACGACGATGTTGCCGTTCGAGCCTTTTGTCTGCACGATCGGCCCCGATTTCAAAAACAGGCCGGTGAGCGAGATGGCTTCTTCGAGCGAACCGCCGCCGTTGCGCCGAAGATCGACAACGAGTCCGGCGATATTTTCTTTCTTCAGGCGCTTGAGCAACGCGAGCACATCGCGCGTGGTGCTCTTGGAGTGACGATCCATGTCGGCATAAAATGACGGGAGGGTGAGCCAGCCGAGTTTTACCGGGTTCCCTTCGCTATCTTTTTTGATGATAATGTCGGCGCGGGCCTCCTGATCTTTGAGTTTGATCTCATCGCGGACGAGCTCGACCGCCTTGCGCTTCGACGGATCGGCCGCATCAGACGGAATGACGAGCAAACGCACGTGCGTGCCTTTTTTGCCGCGAATCATTTCGACGACCTTGTCCAGGCGCATCTCGCGAACATCGACATACTCGCCCTGGCCTTGCCCCACGGCCGTGATCCGGTCACCGACTTTCAGGCGGCCATCGACCTGCGCCGGTCCGCCCGGCACCAGGGTCTCGATCTTGGCGTAGCCGTCTTCGCTGCGCAGCATGGCGCCGATGCCGACCAGGGACAGACCCATGTTAATGCTGAAATTCTTGAGGTCGGCTTTGCTGAGATATTCGGAATGCGGATCGTAAGTTTGCGCCAGCGAGTCGAGAAACAATTTTACCTGCTCGTCGCGATCCTCCTCGTGCACGGTGCGCGCGAGCAGGTCATAACGCCGCGCCACGAGTTGCGGCCCCGGCTCGATCGGATGTTCGCTCAATTTTTCCTGCAAAAGTTCGTTGGTAATGCGACCACGCCAGAGCTCGTCCGCTTCGCTTTCATCTTTTGGCCAAGGCGCTTTTTGCCGACTCAATTCGATCGCGGCGTCGGTTATCGACGCGCCGGGTGTAAAGGTCGTAAATCTCGAAGGCCGGCTTGAGATTGCCGAGCAAAACGTCGTCGCCGAGCGCGGTGCCGTATTTGGTGTTGAGCGCGTCGATGTCTTTTTGGGTAAAAAAGAGATGGCTGTAATCGAGCAGCTCGAGGTAGGTCTGAAGAAATCTGCGCGAGACAGCATCGTTCAGCGGCTGGTGCGTGTAATGGCCTTCCTCGAGCAGCCGGCCGACAGAGATACAGATTTGGTCGAGATCGGATTTAGCCTGAACCGGCTGAGGTGCAGCCGTGCTGAGAAAAACAGCCGCCGGGAGAGCGAGGAAAACACCGAAACGCAATTTCATGGAAGGCGC
>QHPZ01000103.1:2735-7232 GCA_003219225.1 Verrucomicrobiota bacterium
ATTCACAGGTGAAGGGTGAGACAATTGCGACGCCCGATCATTCAAAATGAGTTGTCAGCCGAATTACTGAACGGCGCATCCGTCGACGCCTGACCCGCGGCTGGCCGTAAACCACGCGGCCGATTACAATCTGAACATCAGTGAACTACGAAAGCTTTTGCGGCGGCATTTTTGAGACGAACTGCTATCTCCTCTACGCGCCGGAGGGCGCGATCCTGTTCGACGCGCCGGATGGCGCCTGTGAGTGGCTCGAGGGCCGCGGTCTCGAGTTGAAGCTGCTGTTGCTCACGCACGGTCATATCGATCACGTGCAGGACGCAGCGCGGATCAAGCGCCGTTTCGGCTGCGAGCTCGGCTGCAGCATTGAAACTGTGCCGATGATTTCGGACCGTGACTTCTTTCGCGGCTTTGGTTTCGAGCTGGAGATTGAGCCGGTCAACGCCGACTTCACGATCAGCGAAACGCCGGCGCGGAATTTTCTCGGTCTTGACTTACAGGTGGTGGAAGTGCCCGGCCATTGTCCCGGCAGCCTCTGTTTTTTCTCGCGCGAAGATCAATTGCTTATCGGCGGCGATGTGCTTTTTGCCGGCGGCGTCGGCCGCTGGGATCTGCCGGGCGGCGATGTCGATCTTTTGTTCAACGGGATCCGAAACAAAATATTTGCACTCGGCGATAATGTGACCGTGCTGCCCGGCCACGGCCCCCCAACGAAGATCGGCACCGAACGCCTAACGAATCCGTTTCTCGCTTAAGCTGCGAACGCAGTCGGCGAGTTGTTCGAGGCCGGCCACAGCCGAGACAATCGCGCAGAGCGACTTCATGGCCGCGGGAATATGTTGCAGGAAATGGTCGTGGCCTTTGACGAGGCCGAGAAAACCGTAGGCGCCGAGGGCCTGCATCAGGCGTTGCATCGCGCAGAGGCGGAGCGTTTCGCGGAAGTCATCGCTGATGCTCCCGCCGCAGTAGTAAGCGAGCAATTCTTCGCGCTCGGCCTCGCTAAGATCGACATATGGATCGTACAGCAGCGAAGCGAGATCATACTGCGCCAGACCGGGTCGCATTCCCTGGAAATCGATCAGGTACGCCTGGCCGTTGCGCATAATGATGTTTTGCGATTGGAAATCGCGATGGACCAAAAGGCGCGGCAACTCGCCGAGCCGGTTCGCGATTTCATTCAGCGCGGGCAACGCGCCGAGCCGCGTCACCGTTTCATTGTCGATCTTGAAATAGCGGCCGAGGCAGTTTTCGAAAAAATAACTCTGCTCCCAGGCGTAAAGCGCGGCGTTAAATTCAGCCGGCAAGCGCTCCCGCATTTTCTCGCAGACTGATTCGGGCAGAGAATGCAGTTTTGAAACTTCATCGAGCGCCGACTCGTAAAATGCGCGGCGCACCAGCCACGGCTCATCCCGATAGCTAAAGAGGTCGCGTTCGCCCAAATCTTCGATCCAGATCAATCCTTCATCCGGATCGTGGTAATAAATTTGCGGTGCGCGGATGCCGTGCTCGGCAAGGAACTGCGCAATCTCGACGTAATGCCGGTTCTCCTCGCGCTCGAGGTTGTATTTCACCAGGATCAGCGTCTGCTCCGGCGAGCAGCAAATCCGATAAAATCGCCGGTCCGAGCCGCCTTTCTCGATCGGCAGGATCTTTACATTCTCGAGATCAACGCGCGGAAAGTGCAGACGCGTGCGGCGCAGAAGAAGATCGGTGGTCATTCGGTCAGATGTCGAGGTCGCGATGAACGCCGGCGGCTTTTCGGTGGGTGCGGACAATACAGTTTTGGAGCCGACTTTGTGAAGCAATTTGTGCACCCGGCCACAAAATTGTGTCGTGCAAAATCGCACCCGCTCCGACGGTGCAATTTTCCCCGACAACAGAACAGCCGCGCAGTTCGGCACTTGGATGAACGAGGGCGGTATGATGCACCGCCCTCTTCCAGTTCGGATCATTGGCGGGATAGGTGGGAAACTCGAGCGCCGACAGGTCGCGGTGCAGCTGCAAATATGAGTCGCGATTTCCAACGTCCCACCAATTTCCTTCGTCAATGACGATGCCGCCGAACTTTTCACCACGCCGGATCAGGTCGAGAAAATGCGGGATGACCGAGCGTTTTACTCCGCGCTCGAGAAGATCGACAAACGCCCGCTCGACAATGCAGATGCCGGTGAAAACGAATTCTTGCGGCGCGCCGCTGCCGAGGAGATTGCGGATATCGACAACGCGACCGGTGTTTCGATTTAGAGCGATGTGTTTCGGCCCCAGCGCGGAGCGGAGCGCAAGCGTGACCATGTTGCCGGCGCGCACGTGATTGTCGATCAAGCGCGCGAGCGGCAGGTCGGTGAGAATGTCGGCGTTATAAACCAGAAGCGGCCCCTCGCCTAACGAGTCGGCGATGTTCGCGATTCCGCCCGCGGTCTCGAGCAACTCAGGCTCATGAAAAAAATGGATGTCGAAATCTCGGTAATTGCCGCGGGTGGGTAGGGCGCGACCGCCGGGCGCGCCGAAAACGCCGGGCGGACGGCTCGGCGATCCGTCCCTACCAAAAATCTCTGCGAACCGCTCCGGTTGATGATGGGTATTAACGAAAAACTTCGTCACATCCAACTCGATCAAATGATCGAGCGCGAAGGTGATGAGCGGTTTCTGAAAGATGGGCACCAGCGGCTTGGGGAGATCGTCGGTGAGCGGGCGGAGGCGTGTCCCGAGTCCGGCGCCGAGGACAAAGGCTTGAGTGATTTGCGCCATCAGATTAAACAATTGCCCATGGCGGAAGAGATAGTCTGGCGCGGCACGTCGTCGCAGTGGAAGAACTTTGGACGATACAGTCTTGCCATTGTCGGCTGCATCGTTGTCCTGTTGCTCTTTGCCACCGCTTCACACGCCGCGTCGCCGCAAGTGCGCGCATTCAGTCCGTTCATCCTGCTCCTTCTGCTCGTGCCGATCCTGCTCGCTCTGCTGCGATACTTGGAACTGAAAACAAAAGTGTACGAGCTCACCACTGAACGCATCAAAATCAGTGCGGGGATTTTGAGCAAGGTGACCGACACGCTCGAGCTGTATCGGGTGAAAGATCTCGAGACCCGGCAGCCGTTCCTCTATCGTTTGGTCGGAATCGAAAATGTCCAGCTGAATACTTCCGACGCCTCGTCGCCGTTCGTTCTCATTCAAGCGGTGCCGAGCGGCGTCGGCCTGGCGGACAAGATTCGCAACCAGGTGGAAATCATTCGGCGCGATAAAAGCGTGCGCGAGATCGACGTCGAGTAATCGATGCAACAAATGCGGAGCTACTCCGCGAACAAGTTGCGCCCGATTGCGCCCACATCGCGCGAGTTCCGGCGCGTTCCGGGGCGGGGCTGATCGGCGCGCGCGCGCAGATAGAGCGTGCGCGTGCCAAAATCGATGATGGCGTGATGGGAGCGCAAAATTTCGGCGCCGAGCAAGCCGGCGACCGGGGGCGAAGAATGCAAGAGACCGCGGTGAATCAGTCCCTCGAGATCGATTACCCCGACGTCCTTGCCTAAAATGTCGATCTTGCCAACTGATAAACGCTGGATATGGGCGACCTCGACGCCGCGCTGTTTCAAATTCACGGCCGAAGAGCTGAACGGCGTGTCGTAAAGCGGAATGTGCATTTGGCGGACAAATCCACGATGCAGCAAGGTCGCGAATGCGCCGGTATCGACCATGAGTCGCGCGGGCGCGCCGTTCACGGCGCCATCGACGTAAAGATTGTAGCCCTCGCTCAGGAGCAGCGGTATTTTTTGCAGCCCGCGATACTCGACTCCTGGCGTGCCGCCTTGCGCGTCCGGGTCGACTTTCAAAAACAACAGCTGCTTGTTGCAATCGAGAACGGCCTGAGTGGGCAAAAGGATGTCGGCGCCGAGGATGCCATCGATTTCCTCCTCGTGGAGGACGCGCGCGGCCTGGCTCGACCCGCTAAGATCGACAGTCACCACTGGTTCGTCGACGAGGTTCAGCCCGCCGAGGCGGAACTGGCGAACAATCGCCACGTTGTTGTAGGCACCGTTGATCTGGAGGCGTGTCGGTAATTTAGAGTTACTGGGCGATTGAGTGAGATCGCGCTGACCGGCGCGCCGGTGTCGACGCCGAGCCAGGCGGGCTTGCCGTTGATGTAAGCGCGGACGAGGAGATGATTTTGGTGGGAGCGAACCAGCGGCAAAGCTTCATATTGCGGCGCGGATTGCCCTCGCGTCGCCGCGGAAAGTGCGTCGACGCCGAGAATGACTACAGCCAGGATCGACCCCGCGATTCGCCCACAGATCCGCAAAGCCATAAAAGTGGCGGCAAGAATAGCACGGTTCGTTTTGCGCGAAAGCAGTTTCATTTACGAAACGCTGAGTTTTGACAAAAAAGGCAAGCGGCGTGCTGTTTTAGCGTTGCCTCATCCAGTGCAGATGATTTAACTCTCGGCGAAGCAACCGGTTTAATTTACCCGCGCCCCATGGACGAAACAGTCGCTGCCGAAGTGCCGCTCGC
>QHPZ01000104.1 GCA_003219225.1 Verrucomicrobiota bacterium
CAAAGTCTTGTTTGATCTTGGTTATTTGTCGAAGCCGGAGCCGTTCCAGCGCCTCGTCAATCAGGGGATCATCCTCGGCGAAGACAACCAGAAAATGTCGAAGTCACGCGGCAACATCGTAAATCCCGACGACGTGATCGAGCAGTACGGCGCGGATGCGTTTCGTTGCTATGAGATGTTCATGGGGCCGCTTGAACAGATGAAGCCGTGGAGCATGCGCGGCGTCGAAGGCATTGCACGGTTTTTGGCGCGCGTCTGGCGACTGATGATGGTCGAGAACCAGGCTGGCGAATGGGAAGTCGCGCCCGCCGTTCGCGATGTCGATCTTACCAAGGCGCAGCAGGAAATCCTGCACGCCACGATCAAGAAAGTGACCGAAGACATCGAGGCGCTCTCGTTCAACACCGCCATTTCGCAGATGATGATTTTCGTAAACGCGTTCATCAACGCGGAGGCGATTCCGATTGCGGCCATGCAGACATTCCTCGTCCTGCTCAATCCGTTCGCACCGCATCTCAGCTCGGAGCTTTGGGCACGGCTGAACCTCGCCGGCCAAATTACTGATCAAACGTGGCCGAGCTACGACGAGCGCTGGCTCGCTCAGGATGAGGTCGAGATGGTCGTGCAGGTGAACGGCAAGGTGCGCGAACGAATGACAATGTCGATCTTCGCCAGCGAAGAGGAGGTCAAGGCCGCAGTGCTTTCCAATCCAAAGATCGCTCGCCTGATCGACGGCCGACCTGTTCGGAGGGTCGTGATTGTTCCGAAAAAACTGGTCAACATCGTCGTATGAACTGGATCAAAACCTGTTGGAAGGAGTTCAAGGAATTCGCCATCAAAGGCAACGCGGTCGATCTGGCCGTCGGCGTAATTATCGGCGCAGCCTTCAGCGGAATCGTTAATTCGCTGGTCAAAGACATCGTCATGCCGCCGATTAGCCTGCTCAGTGGCGGTCTGGATTTTTCGAACAAGTTCGTCGTCCTGCGCGGGGCAAAAGACGGCTCGATTGCGTTTCAGACGCCCGCTGACGCGGTCAAGGCTGGCGCGATCACATGGAACTACGGCAACTTCATCACCCTGTTGATCAATTTTCTGATCGTCGCCGGCGCGGTTTTCTTGCTGGTGCGCGCGATTAATCGGCTGAAAGAGCCGAAGCATGCCGAGCCGGTAACAAAAGATTGCCCGGAATGTGCGACCACCATACCGATCAAGGCAAGGCGCTGCCCGCATTGCACCGCTGAGCTGCAGGAAACTGCGGGGCACCAAATCGACAGGTCCTCATTGTAGCCACGACCCTGCGGGCCGTTCGCGCTGATGTGCCACAGGCACGTGGCTACAGAAGCTGGCCCTGTGCCGATCTGCGGCCCGCGTCCTGCTGCAAATTAGCGCTTGCCACGCGTGGCCCAGATGCTATGTGGGGCCGCGATTGCAAATGCCGAGACGCCTTAACCTTACAGTCGCAGCGGCTGTCGTTTGTTTGTTCGCGGGTTGCGCGACCCAAACGCAGCCCATCATTTCCACCGTTCCCGGTCAACGGTTGCACAACGTGCGCACCACCGCCTACACGCAGAGCGAACGCGGCGGCCGACGCAACGCGCTCGGGATGTACTTGTCCGGCCGCCACGTGATAAGCGCCGCGTCCGATTGGTCGCGCTTTCCCCTCGGCACCCGCTTTCGCCTCGTCTATACGAATGAGGAATATATCATCGACGATTACGGCACCGCGCTCATCGGCACCGGCACGATCGATCTCTACAAACCGACCCGGCTCGAGATGAAAAAGTGGGGTTGCCGCATGGTCGACATTGATATTTTGCAGTGGGGCTCGGAGGAACAGAGCCTCAAGGTCCTCGCCCCGCGCAAAAAGCACCGCACTGTCCGCCGGATGATCGCCGCGCTGGAGAAGCGACAAGCTGATCAGAAGAAACAGTTGGTCGCCAGTCTCGAGCGGAAAAAAGCCGAGCAGAAGAAGAAAACGTAATCGGTTCTGCTGGTTTTGACAGGCCCGGCGTGCGCCCGTATTTGGCGGCATGAAAATCCTCGTCGTCGGCGGCGCCGGTTACATCGGCAGCGTCTGCGCGGAGCTGCTCCTGGACGACGGAAACGAAGTCGCCATTCTCGATAACCTGAGTGAGGGACATCGCCGCGCGATCGATCCGCGCGCCAAATTCTTCGAAGCCGATCTCGAGGACCGGGCGCGCACGTTGTCGATCTTGCGGGATAGCGCGCCGGACGCGGTGATGCATTTCGCGGCCAGTGCGCTCGTCGGCGAATCGATGGCAAATCCGTCCAAATATTTTCGCAACAACGTCGCCAACGGTATCAATCTTTTGGACGCACTGCTCGCGGCCGGTGTGCCGCGGCTGATCTTTTCGTCCACCTGCGCGATCTTTGGTCCTCCGGAACGTCTGCCGATCGACGAAACAATGCCGACGCGGCCGATTAATCCGTACGGCGAATCCAAGCTCACCTTCGAAAAAATCCTGCAGTGGTACGGCCAGATTCATGGGCTGCAATTTGTGTCCCTGCGTTATTTCAACGCCGCTGGCGCGTCGGCAAAATTTGGCGAGGACCATCGGCTGGAAACGCATCTCATCCCAAACGTGCTCAAGGTCGCGCTGGGCGAAAAACCGCACGTGGAAATTTTCGGGACCGACTACGACACGCCGGATGGCACCTGCATTCGCGATTACATTCACATTGTCGATCTTGCTCGCGCGCACATTCTCGCCCTGAAGACCGAGAAGAGTGGATTCTACAATCTCGGCACGGGCGGCGGCTCAAGTGTGCGCGAGGTGATCGAGTGTTGCCGCAAGGTCAGTGGGCGCGGGATTCCCAGCCTTGAAAAACCGCGGCGGGCCGGCGATCCGCCGCGACTCATCGCCTCGTCGGAGAAAATAAAGCGCGAGCTGGGCTGGCGGCCGCAGTTCGAATCGCTTCAAGCAATCATCGAAAGCGCATGGAAATGGCATCAGAACTTTCCACGCGGCTACGAGGATTGATTCTACAAGCAAAAGCGCCCGCTTGTCGCGGGCGCTCTCGACTGCTGTAGCGACGGCGCTGCGCGCCGTCGGACCGTCCACAGGACGGTGGCTACAACTTATGGCCGTTCGGTCGTGGTCGTGGTGGTGCTCTCTTTTTGGATCGTGGTCGGTTTGCTCAGCACGATCTTGCGCACGAGCATCCGATCGCCTTCCCGCACATAGTAAACTGTGGCGGGCAGGTCGGGCCGAATGGCTGACCATGTTACGGTGCGGCCCGTCGGATCGAGGATGGTCGTGTCTTTGGTGTAGTAATACTTCACGGGGGCCGCGTCAGTCGTGGTTCGGAAGGTGATGTAATCCGTGTCCGGCGTGTAGGCCGTGATCGTGCCTACGCTGGACGTGGTCGCCACCTCCGTGGTGGTCGTGCCCGTGACAGCGTCTCTGGTCGTAGTCGTCGTGCTGCTGGTTTGGGCGAACGTTGTCGCCAGCCCCAGGCCGCAAACCACGGCCAATATTAGTGTTGTTTCTTTCATAGTTTTCCTTTGCTTTGGTTAACCAATGCTCTGTTGTGTGAAAAGGTTGGACTCCCGGCCGCGCCGATTTATTCGAGTGCAACCTTGTTTCGCGGGTCGGCGCGCGAACGGTTTTTGAAATGACGCAAGCGCTCCCAGGTTTCCGTGATTTTCTGCCGACTGATTGAGTGGCCCGACGCTACGGCTTCATCGAATGGGACGGGCCGATTCTCGAGCCGACCGATCTTTACCGCAAAAAAAGCGGCGGCGAAATCGTCGATCAACTTTTCAATTTCACCGACAAAGGCGAGCGTGTAGTGGCTCTGCGTCCCGAGCTGACGCCGACTCTCGCCCGCGTGATCGCGGCGCACGAGCGCGAGTTCAAGAAACCGCTCAAGTGGTTTTCGATCGGCCAGTTTTTTCGCTACGAAAAGCAGCAGCGCGGCCGGTTGCGCGAACATTTCCAGCTCAATTGCGATATCATCGGCGAAAGTGATCTCGCCGCCGATGTCGAACTCGTCGCCCTTTGCATCGATGTCCTGCGCGCGTTCGAGTTTGGCGAAGAAGATGTGGTCATCCTGATCAGTGACCGTGAATTCTGGACCGAGTTTTTGCGCGGCCAGAGAATTCGCGAAGAGCAGTGGGACGAACACCTCCAGATCATCGACAAAATCGGACGGGAGCCGCGCGAGAAAACTGCGGAAAAGCTGGGGGAGCTGGAGGAGCCGGTCTTCAATCTGCTCAAGGCCGGCGGCAAAAGCGACAAACTGAGCCGGCTTGTCGATGAATTGCGCGCTCGGGGACTAAGCCAATTCGTCGATGTCGATGTTCGAATCGTTCGTGGCCTCGCCTATTACACCGGGATCGTCTTCGAGGTTTTCGATCGCGCCGGAAAATTCCGTGCCATTGCCGGCGGCGGACGCTACGACAACTTGATCGGGCACCTGAGCGATGGTGCCGTTTCCATGCCGGCGCTCGGATTCGCGATGGGCGACGTTGTGCTTGGTGAGTTGCTCAACGAAACGCCGGCGGCGCGCGAGCAACTGCAGCAAACGATTGCAGCCGCAGACAAGATCGACATCTACG
>QHPZ01000105.1:0-4567 GCA_003219225.1 Verrucomicrobiota bacterium
GTTCCAGGAGGCGATGTTCCCGCGGTCGTCGGCCAGAACGATGCCGTCGTTTGCCGATTGAACAAGCGACCGGAAGCGATCCTCACTCGCGCGCAGCGAACCCTGCAGCCGCTTACGCTGGACGAGGTGACCGAGCTGAATCACCACTGAGGAAATCAGCTTGGCGAAACGGTCATCCTCTTCGCGCGACTCGCGCACGAAGAACTCCAACACCGCGACGACTTCATTATCCGCCGCCACCGGGATGCCAACGCCTGCTTTCAGGCCGGCTTGCCGCGCAGCGGTTGCCCGTGGAAAATTCATGTCCATGGTCACGTCACGGATCCAGGCGAGCTGTTTGGAGGCCCAGACGCGACCGGGCAGACCCACGCCCGGAGCAAAGATGAAGTTCTGACTAAAAGCGCGGAACTGTTCCATGGGGAGGCCGTCTTTCGCCCAGGCGGCAACGCATTCGAGCGCGGTTCGATCGGCGCGTGGCACCCACGCCTGACCCAAAGTCCAGCCGGTGGCCTCGCACACATTCTGCAACACCGCCGCCAGAGCGGCTTTAAAATCCTTCGACTCACTGATCGCCAGCGTGGTGGTGTGCATGAGGCGACTTTCTTCCTCTGCGCGCTTGCGTTCAGTAATGTCGATGTTCATGCCTTCAAAGCCAACGAGCGTTCCATCGCCGTCGCGCAACGCGCGCGCCTCTTCGGAAATCCACACGATGCTGCCGTCCTTGCGCCAAATCGCGGATTCAAATCGCGAGATGTACCCCTGCTGGCTGATCAGCTCGATGAATTCGTTGCGACGCGCAGGATCGACATAGCAGCTCCGGGTCAGGTCGAAATCGCTCCCGACCAGCTGCTCGACTGAATTGTAGCCGAGAATCCGAGCTTCAGCCGCGTTCGCAGCCAGATACCTCCCATCCAGCGTAGTCTGGTAAATGCCTACCACTGCATTCTCAAATATTCCGCGATATCTCTCTTCCGCCCGGCGCAGTGCGTTGTCCTGCGACTCGATTCGCGCCAGCATTTGATTGAAAGCATCAGTCAAAACACCCACCTCATCCCCGCAAACTTTTTGGGCGCGCACGGAATAATCGTTGTGCTCGGCGACCGTGCCCGCCGTGGCGGCCAGGCGTAGGATCGGATCGGTCACAAATCGCAGGAACTGGCTCGAGAGAATGAAGGCCACCAGCAGCGCCGCGACCAGCACCAGCGCAAAGATGCCGCCGTAGAGCTTGAGCAACTGGGAAGTGGTCGCGTGCAAATCGGCCAGCAAATAAAGCGTCCCTTCGCGCGTGCCGTTGACGACCACCGGCTGCGCCAGAAAAAGGCCAGCCGCTGCTGGTCGGCAACCTCGAGCCGCGCGCTCACAATCTGCGGCATGATCCGCAGACCGCCCAGAATTTGGGAGGCGGCATCCTCGTCTTTGAACATGACCGCCGCGGCGCAGTTGTGCGCGGTGATTTCGCCGACCACGCCAAGTTCGTGGGCGGAGTGCTGTTTCAGGATGTAAGCCTGAAAGCAAAAAAGAGCGGCAAAGGCAGGCAGCAGCACCGCGCCCGCGATCAACATGATGATAAAGGTGATTTTTTGCCGGACCGGCCGGTCGCGCAGATGGGTCATGTACGCTCGATGTGCGGTTTGGAACACGAAGGAGCTATTTTCGAGCCGACCTTAAAAAATTCCGCCCCTGGTCAGCGAGTTCCTAGCCGCCGACCGGCAGGGCCGCACAGCACTGGAACGTATTTTGCTGAGCAAGGCGCCGTCGCTGGTCTCCTTGGCAGCTTCGGCCCCCTGGGCCGCTGGCTTCGGGAAACCAAAAGAACACGCCAGAGCATCTCTCTTTCCAACCATGAATCTCTTCGCATCCGATGCCCCACACCCAGAAGGACGCCCACAGCTGACGGACCCCACAGGCGAACAGTTTCGGGCGCCAGAGGGTTTGTGTCCTGGAGCGAAACGAACACGCCTCCTGACGGTCGCCTTGCTTTTGGCGGTCGTGATTGCGATGGGCTTCAGTTTCTGGAACCTCTCCCGCCGCTTAGCGCCTCAGTTGACAAGTTCACCGACGGCGCCGGTCGATGAGAACTCCACTTTGCTTCGGCAAAAAAGCATCGCGGTGTTGCCGTTCGAAAACCTGAGCGAAAATAATGACACCGCATTCCTCGCCGATGGCGTGCAGGGCGACATTCTTTCGGCGCTTTCCAAGCTCGCCGACCTCAAAGTGATCAGCCGCACGTCGGTCAACAGTTATCCGGCCGGCGCGCGGCGCAATTTGCGCGAGATTGCGGAAACGCTTGGCGTCGCCTACGTAGTCGAAGGCAGCGTTTGGCAGGCCGGCGGCCATGTGCGCATTAATGCTCAACTCACCGGCGCGCACGCGGGTAATCAGGTCTGGGCGCAGACCTACGAGCGCGACCTCGCCGATGTGTTCGCGATTCAAAGCGAGATTGTGCAGCAGATTTTGTCGCGCCTACAGGTCAGCGTCTCCTCAAAAGAAGAGGTTGCCATCGCTGAACGAGCGACGAAGGATCTGAGCGCCTACGGGCTCTACGTCCGGGCGCAAGCGCTCATCGCGACCGTTTCGCTGAATGCTCAAATCAACGAAAAATTGCGCCAAGCGATTGAGCTGCTCGAGCAAGCGATCGCGCGCGATCCCGATTTTTATCTTGCCTACTGCGAGTTATCGGCGGCGCATGACTACCTCTATTTCTTTGGCCTCGACCACACCCCGGCGCGGCTCGCTGCTGCCGATGCGGCCTTGACCGCGGTGGTTCGTCTCCGGCCGGATGCAGGCGAAACCCATCTCGCCCGGGCTAACTTTCTTTATCGGTGCCACCTCGACTACGAACATGCGCGGGCCGAGCTCGCCCTTGCCCAGCATGCTTTGCCTAACAATTCGGAGATTTTCGAATTGCTCGGCTACATCGACCGGCGCCAGGGACTCTGGAACGAATCGGCCCGAAGCTTGCAGCGCGCTCTCGAGCTCGATCCGCGCAACTGTTTCATGCTTCAGCAGATCGCCCTCAGTTATCAGGAGTTCCGGCAGTTCGCTGCCATGGCGGCTGCTCTCGATCGTGCGCTCGTGCTGATTCCGCGCGACCGCGACACGCGCCTGACTCGTGCGCTTGTCGATCTTGAATGGAAAGCCGATCCGCGGCCCTTGCACGATGTGATCCAAAAAATCTTCGCCGAGGATCCAACGGCGGCGCCCGATTTGGCGGCGCAATGGTTTTATGTCGCACTGTGCGAGCGTGACTTGTCCGCCACGGCCCAGGCGTTGGCTGCGATCCCGGCCAGCGGCACCGCCGTCGACCTGAATTTTCCACGCTCCTGGTGTGAAGCTCTCGCCGCGCGCGCCAGCGGAGATAGTCGCGCTGCCCAAGCGGCTTTCCTCGTCGCGCGCGAGGAAGCTGCAAAAAGCGTGCACGAACAAGCCGGTTACGCGCCAGGTTTGACTGTGCTCGGGCTAATCGATGCCGCCCTCGGGCGCAAGGACGATGCACTTCGCGAAGGCCGTCATGCCGTCGAGCTATTGCCTGTGACCAAAGATTCCATCGACGGCGCCGAAGTAATGAAATACCTCGCGGTCATCTATGCCTGGTGCGGCGAGAAGGACCTCGCCCTCGAGCAAATCGCCGCCACTCTGCGCATCCCGAGCACGCTCAGCTACGGCAATCTCAAATTGCACCCGTACTGGGATCCCCTCCGCGACGATCCGCGTTTCGAGAAAATCGTCGCCCAGCTCGCGCCAAAAAAAGTCGAGAAATAACGGTAGCCACGGCTCGCCGAGCCGTCCGCGGCGCGCCCGGCGGTCGCGCCCTTCCTCAAAAGAAAATCGGGATGATCAGGATGGCGACGATGTTGACGACCTTGATCATCGGATTGATCGCCGGGCCGGCCGTGTCCTTGTAAGGGTCACCGACCGTGTCGCCGGTCACGGCCGCAGCATGCGCGAAGGAACCTTTGCCGCCGAGATTTCCTTCCTCGATAAACTTTTTCGCGTTGTCCCACGCGCCCCCGCCTGATGTCATCGCAATCGCGACGAACAAACCGGTGACAATCGTGCCGACGAGCAAACCGCCAAGCACGACGGGGCCGAGCGGTTTGATGATTGCGACTGCAACGACGAAGATCAGCGGCAGCAGCGCCGGCACGATCATCTCGCGCAACGCCGCTTTGGTCACGATATCGACGCAGGTCCCGTATTCCGGTGTATCCTGGCCGGTCAAGATCCCCGGTTTGGCCTGCAATTGCCGGCGCACCTCGCGCACGACCGCACCGGCGGCTTTACTAACTGCGTCCATACTGAACGCGGTGAAGATGAACGGCAGCAACCCGCCAATGAAAAGTCCAATGATCACCTTCGGCTCGGTGAGTGAGAAGTTGAACGCGAAGACTTCGCCGCGCGCCGTGACATGACCGCGCAATTCCTCAACGTACGATCCGAACAAAACCAGCGCCGCCAAACCCGCCGAGGCAATCGCGTACCCTTTGGTCACCGCCTTCATCGTGTTGCCGACGGCATCGAGTTCGTCGGTAACGCCACGGACTTCCTTCGGCAAATTGCTCATCAC
>QHPZ01000105.1:4764-5108 GCA_003219225.1 Verrucomicrobiota bacterium
AGCGATTTTTTGCACCGGCCGATAGCGCATCGACGTGTAGTAATTTGTGATCACTACCACCACTGCGGTCATGATCAGTCCGATGACCGAGGCCCAATAAAGCTGCGTCGGCGTGCGCACCGCGCCGCCGATGGTAAGACCGCGCGGAAAGAGGAAATGAGTGGCGGGCCAAAATAGAATCGCCGAAACGAGCGCGCTGGCGCCGACCGCGCCCATCAGCAAGTTGGCCGGTTTGCCGTTGGCGATGTTGACGAACAACACCCCGAGGATCGCGCCCAACACGGAAATCCCGCCGAGAACAAATGGATAGACGATCGCCGCCGGCTCGGTCGCGAGGGTGAGCG
>QHPZ01000106.1:0-4345 GCA_003219225.1 Verrucomicrobiota bacterium
GGGGTTTTGCTCGTGGTCGACGCGCACGACGGGCCGCAGGCGCAAACGCGCTTTGTCCTGCGCAAGGCGATGGAGAACCGCCTCAAGCCGATCGTCGTTATTAATAAGATCGACAGAGAAAACGCGCGCCCACACAAGGTGCTCGACATGGTCTTCGATCTTTTTGTCGAACTGAAAGCCACCGATGACCAACTCGATTTCCCGATTATTTACGCCAGCGCCAAGGAAGGATTCGCTCTGCGCGAACTACACCAGAACAGCGAGGACATGACGCCGCTTTTCCAAGCGATCGTCCAACACGTCCCGCCGCCGACGATTTCGAACGATCCATTTTTCCAGATGCTCGTGTCGAACCTGCACTACAGCGATTATCTTGGCCGCATCGCCTTGGGACGTATCGTCAGCGGACGTGTTTCGGTGGGCGATTCCATCGTCTGCATTCACCGCGATAGAAACCCGGAACGCGCGACCGTGACCGCGCTCTTCACTTATGAAGGGCTCGAGCAAGTTCAGACGAAGCACGCCAGCGCGGGCGAGATCGTCGGACTCACTGGTTTCGAGGATGTCTATATTGGTGAAACGCTGACCGATCGCGAAGAGCGTGGCCCTTTGCAGTTCGTCGATATTGATCCGCCCACGATCCGCATGCGCATTCTGGTGAACGATTCCCCGTTCGCCGGTCGCGAAGGAAAATTTGTTACCGCGCGGCATATCAAGGAGCGATTGGTGCGCGAAACCCGCGGCAACGTTTCGCTCCAGGTCGCCGATACCGAAACGGCCGGCGCATTCGAGATTAACGCCCGGGGCGAGATGCAGATCGCCATTTTGGTCGAGCAAATGCGAAGGGAGGGTTACGAAGTGATGGTCTCGCGCCCGGAAGTGATTTTCCATCGAGATAAAAACGACGAACTGCTCGAGCCGATCGAGAATCTATATGTCGATCTTCCAGACGGTAATCTCGGCGATTTCGTGCAAACGCTCGCCGCGCGCCAGGGCGACATTGTGCAGCTGCATCATCACGCCGCCCGAGTTGCGGTCGAAGCAATCATTCCGACGCGCGGCCTCATCGGTTTGGAAACAGATTTGGTCAACTTAACATGGGGCGAAGGAGTGATGAGCCACCTGTTTCGCGAGTATGCGCCGTTCAAGGGCGAGATCGACGGACGCAATCGCGGCGTCATGGTTTCAATGGAGTCCGGCACGAGCACGGCTTATGCGCTGAACAATATCCAGGAGCGCGGCCGTCTCTTTGTCGGGCCGCAGGAGAAGATTTATGCCGGCATGATTGTGGGTGAAAATGCGCGTCCGGAAGATCTGCCGGTCAATCCCTGCAAAGCGAAACATCTCACCAACATGCGTTCACAAGGGGAAGGCAAAGGCATTCAATTGGAAGCCCCATTGCGCATGAGTTTGGAGCGCGCGATCGAGTACATCGACGTTGACGAATACGTCGAAGCCACGCCCAAATCGCTCCGCTTGCGCAAACGGCTCCTGGACGCGACCGCTCGGAAACGCGCCGCTGTTCTCGCGGTGTGAGTCATGCCGCACCGCGCGGCTTACACGCAGTCCCGCATTCGCATAAAACGCCCAGCTTTCTTATTCTTATTGTTGTTTTGCGCCTCTCTCGACGCGCGTGCCGAGCAATCACTCGCTGGATCGACGGTTGTCGTTTACAACAAGAATGTTCCTGAATCAGTCGAGCTGGCGAAATTTTACTCGGATCAACGCGGAATCGCGCGGGATCACCTGGTTGGGCTGAGTTGTTCGGGCGACGAGGAAATCAGCCGTGAGGAATACGACACGAAGATAGCCAACCCGCTGCGCGAAATTTTCCAGGCCCGTCGCTGGTGGACGCTGCGCTCGACCGCCGATCACAAGCAGACTATCAGCGCGACTTTCGTCCATTTCGTCGCGGTGATCAAAGGCGTTCCGTTAAAGATTCGGCCGGCCGAGAAGTACCCGGGCGATGTGGCCGGGCCGGGGCCGATTGCCAATCGCAACGAAGCTTCGGTCGATTCGGAGCTCTCGGTGCTCGGACTGTTCTCGCCGCAGATCTCAGGCGAAAAATCCAACCCGTATTTCCAAAGTTTCCGTCCCATAGGTGAATTCGAAAACCCGGTCCTGCTACTCGTGTGCCGGCTCGATGCGCCGCGTGCCGAGACGGTGCGGCGAATGATCGTCGACTCGATTACCACGGAGAAAAACGGTCTGTGCGGCCGCGCCTATGTAGACGGCGCGCACAACAGCGCCGGCGGCGCATTCGCGCTCGGCGATCAATGGCTCGCTGCGATCGTCGACCAACTCCGCGGCGCCGGCGTTCCGCTGGTATACGAAAATTCACCGGACCTGTTTCCAGAGGCGTACCCAATGACGGACTGCGCACTTTACTACGGCTGGTACGCGAACGGTGTGACCGGACCATTTGCCCGGCCCGATTTCCATTTCCTGCCAGGCGCGATCGCCGTGCACATTCATTCCTTCAGCGCGAGCACGCTGCGCGATGCGAACGCAAACTGGGTCGGTCCGCTGCTGGAAAAAGGCGCAGCCGCAAGCATCGGCAATGTTTATGAGCCGTATCTCCAGCTGACCCCGCACCTGGACATTTTCAACGATCGCCTGCTGCACGGTTTCACTTTTGCCGAGAGCGCCTACATGTCGGCGCACGTTCTTTCGTGGATGTGGGTGATGGTCGGCGACCCGCTCTATCGGCCCTACGCCTCGTGGCTGCAGATCAATCCGTCGCCCGAGTCGGGAGCGGCCGCGAATGACTGGAAACAGTATCACGAGTTCGCGGTGAAAAACATCACGCACCCTCGCGCTGAGTTTCGCAAGAGTGCGGTTGAGACAGCTGTTTCCTCACACAATTGCCCGATGTTGGAAGATGTCGCGCTCATGGAAATAAGAGATGGCGATCTTGCCGCCGGATCCGAACATCTGGAAACAGCACGGAAATGCTATCGCAATTCCGACGATGTTCTGCGCGTCACCATCGAAGAGGCGGACGCCTGGAGGAAACAGAACAACTCGACGCGAGCGGTGGAGCTGTTGCACAATGCTTTGGGGAACGCGCCGGATGCGCCGGCCGCACCGCTGTTGCGCAAAATCGAAGAAGATATCCGCGCGTCGGCAGCGGAGCCGCCGCATTAATGCGGTGTCATCTAGCGAATAATCCCGCGTTCGCTTTTCTCGATGAACTCGATGATCTCTTTGATCTCCTCGTTCCGTGGCAATTCCTTGCGCACCGCTTCAATCGCCTGCCGGGTGTTGTATTTGGAGCGGTAGATCAGCCGGAACGCTTCCTTGATCCATTTGACGCTCTCGGCCGGATAATTTTTGCGCTCGAGGCCGACCAGATTAACTCCGCGAATCTCGGCCGGATTGCCGTCCGCGATCATAAACGGCGGAACGTCCTGCACAATTTTCGAACAGCCGCCGGTGATGGCGAACCGACCAATCCGGCAAAATTGATGCACGGCAGTGAGCCCGCCGATGACGGCGTTGTCGCCGATCTGCACGTGACCGGCGAGCGTACCGTTATTGGAAAAGACGACTTCATCGCCAACCTCGCAATCATGACCGACGTGACTGTAGGCCAAAAAGCTTCCGCGGTTGCCGATGCGGGTTTTGCCTGCGCTGGTTGTGCTTCGGCTGATGGTGACGAATTCGCGGAACGTGTTTTCGTCGCCGATCTCGAGATACGTCGGCTCACCGGCGTATTTGAGGTCCTGCGTCTGCTGGCCGATCGAACATGAGGCGTAGAATTTATTGCCCGCACCGGCGCGCATCGGGCCAAGCAGCGTAACGTGGTGCTGCAGCCAGCAATTTGGCCCGAGCACGACATTCGCGCCCACCACGCAATATGGACCAACGATTGTGCCCGCGCCGAGCTCCGCCGTAAGATCGACGATCGCCGTGGCATGAATTTGCACGTCGCTCATGAATTCGAATGACGAATGACGAATGACGAATGACGAACTAATGACGAAATCCGAACGACGAATCGCGCATCGATCAGGCCTTCGTCATTTGTCATTCGGAATTCCTTCGTCATTCGTCATTCGAGCTTCGTCATTATTGCCTGTCGAGAAAGGTGAACATGAGTTCGCCTTCCGAGACGATCGCGTCGTTCACAACGCAGTGGCATTTGGCTTTGGCAAGACGATTGCCGCGCGCTTTGGTCAGCTCGGCGTGGATGAAGATGGTTTCACCGGGAAAGACGGGTTTGCGGAACTTCACGCCGTCGGCGCTCATGAAGTAACCGATTCGGCTGGAACTTTTCGCCAGCTTGAAGAGCAGAATGCTCGCGGCCTGCGCCATCGCTTCGACCAGCATCACGCCCGGCATG
>QHPZ01000106.1:4408-9781 GCA_003219225.1 Verrucomicrobiota bacterium
CATCAGGAATGGGTAACGATGCGGGAGCACCTGCATCACTTCATCGGTGCTCAGGCCGCCATCACCGCGCGGCATTTTTCTCGGCACTTCCAGTTCGCTCCGGCGCGCCTGTTCTTGCGCAAGCGCGCGCGCTAAATCGGCGTTCGCTGCATGGCCGGGTTTTACCGCGATGAGATGGCCGCGAATCCGGCGGCCGATCAGGGCAAGATCGCCAATAAGATCGAGGATTTTGTGGCGAACAAACTCGTCCTGGAAGCGAAGCGGTTCTTGGCTCAACACCGCGTCGCCGCGCACCACAACCGCGTTCTCGAGACTGCCGCCCTTGATCAAATTCTTGTCCATGAGCGGCTGGACGTCTTCGTAATAAACGAAGGTGCGCGCCGGCGCCAGCTCGCGCTCGAAAATCGCCGGCGTGATCTCAGTCGACAAATACTGCGTGAACCGATTGTTCGGGCCAGCCTGCGTGCAGGAGACGCGGAACTTTTCGTCAGGGAGCAAGACGAGCAGTGCGCCGGTTTTTGATTCCACATGCATCGGCTCGCGCACTTCAAAAAATTTCCGCGGGGTCTCCTGCGCCGTCACGCCGGCTTTCTTGATCAGCTCGACATAGGGCCGTGCGCTGCCGTCGCCGATGGGCGGCTCATTGGCGTCCATCTCCACGATCGCGTTGTCCACACCCATCCCGGCCAGCGCGGCGAGCACGTGCTCGATCGTGTGCACTCGCACACTGCCTTCGCCAATCGTCGTCGCGCGCTCGACTGTTTTGAGGTTGTCGATCTTCGCCTCAACCAACGGCTCATCAGCCAGATCTTTGCGCCGGAATTTGATCCCGTGCTCGGCCGGTGCGGGCTGCAACTTCAGCGACACCTTCTCGCCGGTATGCAGCGCTGTGCCGCTGAATCCAGTGGCTTTGGCCAGAGTCTGTTGCACTTCGCCTGCCATGCGTCGGCTAACTAACAAAGATTTCGTCGCCTGACCAGCGGCGCTATTTCAATTCGAACTCGCCGCAGTCGAATGCCATCATTTTCGAGATCGGACTGAGTTTGACGAGAATCGAGTCACTCGGCCGCCGCAAGAGGATCGTGAGGGTTTGCTCCGACCGATTGATGAACGCCGCATATTGCACATCGCCGAGATTCGCGAGCGTTAGCAGCGGGAGGCCGTCACCGGTTTTGAGGAACGCGTTTTCGTCATCGTGGCCGAGATCGAGATCCACACTGGGCGTGTCGCTCTTTTCCAGCGGGTTGCGAACGAGGCTGACGCGGATCGGTGTTTCAAGAATTGGCGGCCCGAGTACAGTTGCACCAATCGGCACGGGCTCGATTTTTGTCGCAACGATGTAGCCGTGCGCGCGGTATTTGCCGGCGGGGAGATCGTAGCCGTCATCGTCTTTACCATCCCAGCGCACGCTCAGTCCATCGTCGCCGACTTCGAATTCGTCCAGCTCAGATTCCTGTTTCAAAGTGCGGACCAGTTTTCCATCGGAATCATAAATGCCGAGGCTGATCGTGCCCTCCATTGGCGGCGGCACAAATGTGACGTGGACGTCGCGAACAGATGAAACTGGCGTCGACGTTGGCGATGGCGATTCCTGCGCGAGCGCCGCGCACGTGGACGCGACGCCAGCTAAAATCACGAGCCTGAATCCTTTTGTCATGTCGAGCGGAGTCGAGACATGTCTTACGCTTTATTTACGGATGAGCCACAATCGATTGAACTCGTTCGCCTCCCCCGGCTCACTCGCCGCTACCCTCGCGGCGTCACCGTTCATGTCGCTCGTCCCAAGTCGCTCCATTCCTCGACTTCGCTCGGAATGACAAACGTTAGCTGTAATAGCGCCAGTTAACGTTTGGGAAAAGGTTATCGCGCCATTCGCAATCGCTGAGGAAGTCTTGATCGACTTTGTTTCCAATAAACTGATCGTGCAAGCGGTTGAACCGCATCAGATGGTCCAGCGTTCGTTTCGTCGCGTACTCGCGCGCCGTTCCTGTCTTTATGAGAAACGCCCAGTCGCTCGCTTGCGCGAGCAACAGTTCGCGCGCGAGCTGCTTGAGAACGCGCTCATTCAATGGCGGTGTTTGTAGGGCAGGCGTTCCGCCTGCCGGCTCATCTGCGACGACACGTTGCGCAAGTTCGATCATCTTGCGCGTCGCCGCGTGAAGGTGCGGATAAATCCAGACGTTGCTCGGGTCGAGCCAGACGCCGAGCTGGCCGTTCTCGCCCCATGTCGATCTTGCGGCCTCAATCCTTTGCTGGGTGGGATGGCTCGCCAGGTATTCGCTCGGAGTGGTCAGCTGGAAATCTTCCTGCTCGGCCGCTTTGCGGATGCACAGCTCCAGAAAGCGCGGCCCTTCGAACCACCAGTGCCCGAACAATTCGGCGTCGAAAGGAATCACTATGATTGGGTCGAAATGAGGCGCATGCAATCGGCGGAGCTGTTCACGGCGTTGCTCGAGAAAATGCATCGCGTGCATCTCAGCTGCTTTCTCCGCTGCGGCGCGATCGTACCATTCCTTTTCAGGACCGCGGCCGGTGATCCGGTAGTATTTCACGCCGGAGAACTTCCGCATCCCCCGCGCAACCGGGCCGAGGTGCTCCAGCGGCAGATCGAAACCGATGTCGCGATAAAATTCGCGATAAGCGGGATCACCCGGATAACCTTCGTGCGCGCTCCAGACCTGCCGGCTCGAATCGCGGTCGCGCGCGAACGCCGCCGGGCCAGCGCGCGTGTAACATGGCGCGTAAATCGCGCGACGCGGCTGCGGATTCCCGAAGAGCAGGCCGTGCGTATCGAGAACAAACCAGCGGATGTTCGCCTCCTGCAAAACTGTCTCGAGCCCCGGCGCATACGCGCACTCCGGCAGCCAGAACCCGGTCGGCTGGCCGCCGAAAAGATCGACATACACATCGCGGCCGATCAGCACCTGAGCGCGCGCGGCTTTACTCGATTGTTGTTGCAACAGTGGGAGCAATCCGTGCGTGGCTGCGGAGGCGATGATCTCGAGCGAGCCGGTTTCGCGGAGCTGCCGGAACCTGCCGAGCAGATCGCGTTTGCACTCCTCGACAAAGAAGCGCCGCGTTTCCGAGAAAAGATCAAGATAGAACTGGCCGAGTTCTCGCAGGGGCAGGTTATCCCGGTTGCGCTTTCGCTCGCGCGCCGCGAGGTCAATCAAAAGATCGACATGTTCGAGGTAGCGCTTTTGCAGAAGCTCGTCCTGCAACATCGCGGACAACGTCGGCGTGATCGACATGGTGAGCTTGAACGGCACGGCGTCGTCGATCAGCCGCTGCATCATCTGCAGCAGCGGGATGTACGTCTCGGTTATCGCCTCGAACAGCCATTCTTCCTCCAGAAAATGTTCTTGCTCCGGATGTCGGACGAACGGGAGATGCGCATGGAGGATCAACGCGAGGTTGCCGGCCATTCAAACAACCTAGAAGCGTGGCAAAGAAAACTGCAAGGTGGAACGCGTTGTCCTCAACGCGTTGATGGAACTAAACGCCGGCGGCGCCGCTTTTAACAACGCGCTCGAAGGGCGCGTTCCACCTCTTCACGGGCGGCGCGCATCGCTTCGATGAACTCGCGTGCGCGCTTCGTTAGCGCATCCCACTCCCCTTTTTGAATCAACTCAGGGTCCAGCACACTGCTCACCGCACCGACCGCCACCGCGCCGGCGCGAAACCATTCCGCGACATTCGATGCGTCCACGCCGCTAGTGGGCATGATCGGAATGTGCGGCAGCGGGCCACGGATGGCTTTCAAATATTCAGGACCGAACCGAACCGCCGGGAAGATTTTTACGATGTCCGCGCCTAACGACCAGGCATTGTAAATCTCGGTCGGCGTGAAGGCGCCGGGGAGAATTGCGACCTCCAATTCGCGCGCGGTCTCGATTACCTCCGGCAGCACACAGGGGCTGACAACGAACCGAGCGCCCGCTTCCACCGTTTCGCGCACCTGCTCGGGAATGAGGATCGTTCCCGCACCAATGAGCAAATCGCTCTCATTCGCCTTGTTCAGCATCGAGATCGTCTCGGCGGCCGCGGCGAAGCTGTAGGTGATCTCGATCGCACGAAAACCGCCCGCGATCACCGCATCGGCAACGGCGAGAGCGCGCTCGGCTGAATCGGTGCGAATAACCGCCACCGCGCCTTCGGCTTTGATTCGCGCGACGACGGCGGCTTTGTCGGGCGAAACGTCCGCAGCCATTCTCGCAACGTGAAGTGCGGCAAAGAACAGTGCAAGATGGAACGCGTTGTCCTCACCGGGTGGCCAAAAATAATGCGCCTGCGAGGCCTGATTTTAACAACACGCTCGGAGAGCGCGTTCCACGTCACAGCGTGCGGCAGAAATCCTGGAACCGGTCGAGGCCCTTCTTGATGATATCGATGCTCGTGGCGTAGCTCAGGCGCACGACGCGATCGTCGCCGAAGGCCGCGCCGGGAACAACAGCCACGTTCGCTTTGCTGAGCAAACGATCGGCAAAGTTTTGCGAGGTGAGGCCGAGCTGGCTCACGTTGACCAGCACGTAGAACGCCCCTTGCGGTTTGACCGCCGTCACGTTCGGGATTTTGGAAATGCGGTCGACCACAGCCCGCCATGCTGCGAAAATGACGACGGGTTCGAGGTGGTGTGGCTTTGGATCGAATCGACCGCTTTGGCCACCGGCTCGGGCGCGGCGGGATAACCAAGCCGCCAACCGGTCATTGCGTAGGATTTGCTGAACCCATTTACCGTGATGGTGAGATCGTAAGCTTCCTTGGAAAGCGAGGCGATGCTGACGTGCTGCGTTTCGCCATAGACCAGCTTTTCGTAAATTTCGTCCGACAAAATGTAAATGTCTTCCTCGGCGGCAACATCGACAATCGCCTGCAGTTCCTCGCGCGTGTAGACCGAACCGGTCGGATTGCACGGGCTATTGAGGATCAGCATTTTCGTGCGCGGCGTCATTGCGTTTTCGAAATCTTCCGCTCGCATTTTCCAGGCGTTTCGTTCGAACGTTGGAACGATCACCGGCTCGGCGCCTGTCAGTCTCACCATGTCGGGGTAACTGACCCAGTAGGGCGCAGGGATAATGACTTCGTCACCCGGCTGGCAAGTGGCGAGGATCGCGTTGTAACACGCGTGCTTGGCGCCATTGCTCACGATCACCTGCGTGGCGCGATAAGTCAGCTGGTTGTCGGCGGCGAGTTTATCGGCTATCGCCTGCCACAACTCGGGAATCCCGGCGCTTGGCGTGTATTTCGTGAACCCGGCTTGCAGTGCCGCGATCGCCGCCGCCTTAATGTGCTCGGGCGTGTCGAAATCCGGTTCGCCCGCGCCGAATCCGCACACGTCGATGCCTTCGGCCTTCATCGCTTTCGCTTTGCTGT
>QHPZ01000106.1:9817-11529 GCA_003219225.1 Verrucomicrobiota bacterium
CAATCAAAGGTTTAAAATTGTTTTCCTCCACGCGCACGATCGCCATCTCCCGCCGCGCGTTCTCGACCGAGTCGGACGCATGCGCCGCGTTCACCATAATGTTTTGGCCAAATTCCTTGCGGATCGAGCCCGGCGGCGCTTTTGCCGGATCGGTGGGGCCGAGCACCTCGCGGATTTTGCGGACCGCGTCTTCGCCTTCATAAACAATCGCGATGCACTTTTCGCTGCCGGGGTCGTTCCGTTTTTCCGGCGGACAATCGCTCGGCTTGGTTCCGGCCATGAACGCAACGATGTCTTCCCAGGCGACCCGCCCCTTGTGAGTGCCGAGTTTTTCCTGCAAAACCGGCAGCACCGGACCGTAAAACTCCTCCGCCTGGGCAACGCTCATCCGGTGGACTTTGAAACCGACGATGTAAAGGCCAGTGCGGGAGAAAACTTCGATCACGCCGCCGGGCCGCAGATTCGGAAACTTAAAATTATCGGGCTTGATCAGCACGAGCGTCTTTTCGATCTTCGCGTCCGGTCGAAACTGAATGGCGCGATCGAGCAAGCCGCCGTCGCGATTAGAAAATTCAGCCCAGAGTTTCAAGTCCCGCTCGATCGCGGCGACATTGAAAGCCGCCAGCACGGCCGGCTCGAAATAGGTCACCCTGCCCGATTCGTCGGTGATGTAGTCGCCGAAGGTGTCGCGAATCGTTTCGCCGCTCGTGCGTTCGTGCACGATGTGGCCGACGGTGCGATGAATCTTTTCCATCGCGTCGGGGCCGCGAAATACCAGAAACAGGACGCGTGATCGCTGGCCGTTCTTTTTGCCGGTGAAATTCTTCAACACGTACTCGCGAATCAGCTCCTGCGTCGCGCGGTGCCGCGGGTCGGTCTCGGTGACGATTGTGGCAGCGTAGCGCTGCGTCAGCTCCGCGCTCGGCGCAAACATCCGCGAGCCGACCAGATCGAGCCCGGTGCGCGAAATCAGCCGCGCAATGATCCCGCCGGTGCGCGATTTGCGCATCGAGTACGGCGTCACAATCGCGTAGGCGAGCTCGTCGTTCTGCATGGTTTGCCATTCTAGCGGCGGTCTATGACCGTCGCAATTGCCCGGCGAGAATCGCGATCCATTTGCCCCGACGCCGCACCTCGCGGAGGTCGAGTTTGTTTCGCCTTAAAGCGCGCGCCACGTCCGCCTCCTGCTCGCGCAGAATACCGGAAACAATCAGGCACGGGATGCTGCTCAGCTTCGGCACGATTTCGATGAGTAGTTCGCTGAAAAGATTAGCAGTGAGGATGTCGATCTTGCGCGGCAATTTCCAGCGGCGCACGTCCGCGAGTTTGAATTCAACATTGTCGATCCTGTTGCGGCGCGCGTTTTGCCGCGCGGTGGAAATGGCCAGTGGGTCGTGATCGATCCCGAGAACACGCCGCGCGCCCAATCGGCTCGCCGCCAGCGCGAGAATTCCGCTGCCTGTGCCAAGATCGCAGACGACGTATTGGTAGGGCGCGCTCGCCGAGCGCGCTGACGGACGGCTCGGCGATCCGTCCCTACCAGCGTGCATCACGCGCTCTAGCAGGCGCAGACACATTGCGGTGGTGACGTGTTCGCCTGTACCAAAGGCCGCCTCCGCGGGAATCATCAATGTTTTACCGCCGATCTTGAGCGGTTTTGCTCCCGGGTGACGGAGAAACCGTTTCAGCCAATCGCGCGGCAGCTTTTCGAT
>QHPZ01000107.1:0-1663 GCA_003219225.1 Verrucomicrobiota bacterium
CGGCTGGTTCGAATTGTGTGCCGAGCGCGATCTTTTTCGCGCCGGTGCCTTGTTCCTGGTAGGGCATGTAATAAAAGCCGCGCCCCTGCTCGTTGATTTTACCCGAAAAACTGCGCGCGAGTTTGTGCCGCCCGGGTGAAAGCTCGTCCGCGAGATTGATCCTGAGCAGTTCGTTTTCCTTGTCGACTTTGATCGCACCCGCCGGGATCGATTTGTCATCGACCGATGCGTTCGCGATCTCAAGCTCGGCGGCGTTGAGCACGAGCTCGCGGACGGACGCGCGGACATCGAGGTTGACGGTTTCCGAGCCGGTGAACGTCAGCTTGTCGATGTTGGGCTCGATCCGGACCGCATAGTCAGCCGGCGCGACCTCTTTTGGCAATTTGCCGGGCGTGCTTGCGAAATCGAATGGTTTCTCTGCCGCCATATTTGCGGCAAAGAGAAACAGAATCGGCCAAAGAACAAGGAAGCGTCGCATGCCGCACTAAACAATGAGCGCGGACGATCGCATCAACAATGGTAGGGACGCCTCGCTGAGCGTCCGCGGCGCGCCCGGCGGTCGCGCCTACCTATTGCACCATCAAGACAAGGAGCAATTGTCCGCTGCCGACGAGCGGACCTTTGATGACGAGCGGGCTGCGTTTGCTCAGCTTCGTTTCGGTCTCGAGCAAGAGATCCTTTTCTTTGTAGAGCTTGAGGTCGACAAGATAACCGACGGGTGTTTCGCCGCGAGCATCGACGTGCAGCCCAAAATATTTGCTCGAGGCGAGCCAATCTTCCTGACCGGTGCGCAGGGTCTTGGTCGATTGCCCAATGACGTCGAATTGATTGTAACCGAAAAGTTCCTTCAGTGTCTGCCCGATGCTCGTCAACTCCGGCGGCATCGGCGCGGGCTGCGGGACGTTTTCAGCAATGACCAATCCGCTCCAAACCGTCTGCGCTGCGGGCAGCGAAACCGTCGCGCTCATCACCAGAGCAAAAACAATGGTGAAGATGAGCCGCTGTTTGTGCATGGCTCATTTGGCCGCGTAATCGGCTGGGAGCGATTGAAGTCCCTCAACCCAGAGCACGGTGACGCGGTCGTCTTTGCTGTCAAAGATCGAGATGGTCGCATTCGGGCTTACGGCCGGGTCGACCCGCGCATTCAGGATTTGAGTGAGATACTGCGATTGCTCGCCCGGGTTGTTCTCGCGCAAAACGAAGAGCGTAGAAACCACGAAGATGGCGAGCGAAACGGCGCCCGACCAGGCGAGCCGGCGTACTGTCCACCATGTCGATCTTCCCACGGGGCGCTCCGGCGCCGCGCTTTCGCGCGCGATCCGCTCGCGCAGCTGGTGGCTGAAGAATTCCTCATTGCTCAAGACGTCGGCCCCGAGTTCCTGCTTCAGAAGCGCGCCGAGCTTTTGCGCGTCGCGCTTTTCGGCTTCGGCGGCCGCTTTGTCAGGCAGCGCGGCCTCGAACTCGGCAAGTTCTTTGCCGGTCAGCTCGCCATCGACCCAAGCGGTCCACTTTTGCTCAAACGTTTTCATATACGTCTCGCAGGAGGTGTTGCAGTTTCTTGCGCGCGTAAAACAGGCGCGACATGACGGTACCAATCGAGCAGCCGAGCGTCTCGGCGATTTCGTGGTACTCCATGCCTTCAATTTCTTTCATCAGAATCACG
>QHPZ01000107.1:1794-3871 GCA_003219225.1 Verrucomicrobiota bacterium
CGATGCGGTAAATCCAAGTGTAAAACGAAGAGTGGCGGCGAAAGCGTTTGATCGATTTCCAAGCTTTGACAAAGCTTTCCTGTGCCAGGTCCCAGGCGTCCTGTTCGTTATGGACCATATTGTAAATCATGGCGAATACTCGGGTGCGGTAGCGAATCACCAGCTCGTCGAATGCCTCGGACCGGCCGGCCTGGCACTGCCTCACCAGCTCCACTTCCGGGACATCAACTTGGGCCGGAGTCGCTTCCGTGTGCATGTTGGACGCGACCGTCCCCTATTTCATTCAACCCCGGTAACTTTCGGGGCCGAAGCGTCTCCGCCATTCGCCGCGGTAATCGCCCATCAGGCTGATGATCCCATCGCGCACTGTGAAAAGCCGTCTCTGCAAAACGGCATATTGCGCGGCGGTAATTGAACTGTTGGAGAGGAGTTGGCCAGCCGCATCCATCGAGATGGTGATCGCTTTCAAGGCGCGCTTGAGGTAGGCAATCGTCATCCCGATTTCATCGGCGTCGTCGTCGCTGAGCGCGGCCGCGAGCTTCGCGCTCGCCAGCGCGGCATGGGTCGCCAGCTTCACCGCGGCCGGTTCGTTTTGTAGCGCGGCCTGTTGGTCGAACAACTGATCGATCCAAATGGTGAGCGCAAAAGCGGCGCGGTAGAGGCTGTGATTCTCGAAACTATCAAACTCGCTGAGCGTTTGGTCATTTTCAGATGCCTCGTCGTTCGAGCGCCAGTCCTCATGCGCGAGCGCATCGACTTCTGCGTTCCAATCGTCATCGTCCAGCGCCTCGGGCCAGCCCATTTCGCGCGCGATAATCTCATCGCGCTGCGGGTCGTCCAGATATCTCTCCAGCAGCTCCATGTATTTTTCGGTTTTCTCGTCCTGCAGCTGAAGGAAGCGTTCCCAGTCGTACTCGTCCCAGACCGGCCCCGGCTCGCACCCGAAATCGCCCATGCCTGACTTAACGCCAGCTTCACTCTGCGCGCAAAAGTTTTTGCCGATGGAGCGAGGCTCAGCCTGCCCTTGAGTCTTGTGCAAGCGAGCCGACGTATGCGACGAGGAACGCTTCCCGCTGGCAGTTGACGCAACCGCGATTAACTTGTTGTGATGAAAAGTCTGGCGACCTGCGCTCTCTTATTTGCGCTACTCACTTTTATTTTGAACGGGTGCGCCTCTTCGGAGACTGACGTGACGGGAGTGAGCAAGCCACAGCCCGCTGGCGCGGTGCCCGGTGAAACGTTGCCGGATGACGAGCGCATTGAACCGGGTGGATTTGGTAATCCCGGCCCGAACGTGCGCTGGTAACGTGCGGCAAACGGTTGCCAGCTTTGGAGAAGTCGCGCACTCCGCTCACGCTCGGCTGGGAAGCGGCACGCGCGAATGCGTGGCCGGCGCTGATGATTCAAGCCCTCATGCTGGCGCTGCTGATCGCGTTCTACGCGAGCTCGTCGGTCTCGGCAGCGCTTTGGCAGCTGGCTGAATTCAAGCGCAGGCACGGCGTGCTATTCGTCATTCTCGCCGCGGTGGCCGCAGGCGCGGTGGTTCCCGAGTTGTTTTTGATCTTGTTTTTCCAACGCGCCCGGCCGACGCGCCGCAATCTGCGCAATTTGCTCTTCACCATTCCGGTGTGGGCATTTGATGGCTGGCTGGTCGATCTTTTGTATCGCGGTGAAGCGGCCCTGCTCGGCGATGTGGCGAGCGTGCCGGTTGTGCTCGCGAAAATCGGCATCGATCAGTTCGGCTATAATGTCCTTTTCGCCGCGCCTTTCGGCGTGCTCACCTACGAATGGAAAAACAGCGGGCTCTCGCTGCGCCCCGTGCGCGATCTCTTTACGTGGCGTCATTACCGGGACAAAATTTTGCCCACGCTGCTCGCGACGTGGGCGGTTTGGATTCCGCTCATGGCGATCATTTATTCGTCGCCGCTGGCGCTGCAGTTTCCGCTTTTCAGCCTCGCGTTGTCGTTCTGGGTCTTGCTCCTGACCTACATGACGAACCGCTTCGCCGGCAAAATCGAAGCGGACGCGCCGCTGGCGCTAGCGACGCGGGAGTTGTAGCGGCGTTTGTGTCAAACGC
>QHPZ01000108.1:0-3732 GCA_003219225.1 Verrucomicrobiota bacterium
GCCACCGACTTTGAGATGCGGATCGAGCGCTTCGCGTGCAATGTACAAGCGCATGATCTCACTCGACCCTTCGAAAATCGTATTGACCCGGCAATCGCGCAGAAAGCGTTCAACTGAAATTGGCGGCTCGCCGCGCCCGGCGAGCGATTGCGCGGTTTCGTAGCCGCGCCCGCCGCGCACCTGCATCGCGTCATCGGCGATGCGCCAGGTCGCTTCGGTCGCAAACATTTTGCACATGGCCGTCTCGATGCGCAGGTCACCGGCTTTGCGGTCGAGCAGCGATGAAGTCAGGAACGTCATCGCTTCCATCGCGAAAACGTTGCCCGCCATCTCGGCGATCTTTCCCGCGATGGCGGCATGTTGGCCGATCGGCACGCCCCACTGAATCCGTTCGCCCGCCCATTTGCGTGAGATCTCGAGCAATCGTTTGGAAACACCGACACAGGCCGCCGGCAACGTCAGCCGCCCGGTGTTCAGCGTCGTGAGCGCGACTTTGAGCCCCGCGCCTTCTTTGGAAATAATGTTCTCGCGCGACACGCGCACGTTGGTGAATTTCACGACTGCGTTGTAGAGCGCGCGCAGGCCCATGAAGCGGCAGCGATAGGTGATCTCCAGTCCCGGTGTCGCAACATCGACAATGAACGCGGTGATCTGTTTGCGCTCCTTGCCGTTGACAATTTTGGGCGGAGTCCGCGCCATGACGACGAGGACGCCGGCTTTGACGCCGTTGGTGCACCAAAGTTTCTCCCCGTTGAGGATGAACTCGGAGCCGTCTTGTGTCGGCTCCGCTTTCAACCTCATCGTCGCCGGATCGGAGCCCGCGTGCGTTTCCGTCAGCGCGAACGCGGAAATCTCGCCGCGCGCGACGCGCGGCAGATATTTTTGTTTCTGTTCTTCGGCGCCGAAAAGCAAGAGCGGCTGCGCCACGCCAATTGATTGATGTGCGGAAACCAGCGCGGCGACATTGCCGTCCCAACTGCCGAGCAAAACCGCCGCACGACCATAGTTATATTGCGAGAGCCCGAGACCGCCATATTGCGGCGGGACTTTAATGCCGAAGGCGCCGATCGCCGCCAGGCCGGCGAAATTCTCCGGCGGAATTTCTCCCGTGCGATCGATCTCATCTGGATCAACCTGCTCGCGCAAATAGGCTTCGAGCTTCTGCAAAAACGGATCGCCAACTTGTCGATCTTCCGCGCTCTGGGCAGGGAACGGATAAATGCGGCTGAAATCGTATCGCCCGATAAAAAGATTGCTGGCGAAACTGCCACGATCATCGAGCGGATCGCGCGATGCTTCGGCGAGCTCGAGTGCTTCGCGCTGGCCCTTCGACATTTTGGAAGTGTCGATGACCGACGGCGGCGGTGCGCTCCTTTCCGGTTTCGCGGGCTTCGCGCTGGTTTCTTCAGCGACTTGTTTTTCCGGCGCTTCCAGCGGCGTTTTCATTCTAGTCCACTGTCATTCCGAGCGGTGTCGAGGAATCTCTCATTTTGAACAGTAAGAGATGTCTCGACTTCGCTCGACATGACAAAATAGGCAATACGAGCGGCGACTCTCATACATCTCGCCCGATCGCAGCTTATCTGCCGGACGAGGCAACGACAAGCGCGCTCAGTAGGACTTCGCCCAAACGACCCGGCGCGCGCTTGGCTCGCCCGTAAAAATGCAACGGCCCGGTTCCGGTGAATCGTCGATCGGCACGACACGAATCGTGACCTTGAGGTCGTTTTTGATTTGTTCCTCGACTTTGCGCGAGCCGTTCCAATGCGCGAGCGCGAAACCGCCGTGGATTTCCGGCTTCTCCGCATCTTTCGGCGCGAAGAACTCGTAGAACTCGTCGCGACTGTCGATCTTGCGCGTGTTGTCGTCCCGGAACTTTTTCGCGCGCTGGTAAAGGTTTTCCTGGATCGACTTCAGAATCTCAGGCGCGCGCTCCACAAATTCTCGGGTCGGCACAAACTCCTTGGCTTTGACCGACTGATCGCGCCGACTCACTGCGAGCGAATTCTTCTCGAGATCGCGCGGCCCGAGCTCCACCCGCAGCGGCACGCCTTTCTTGATCCAATCCCAATTTTTTACGCCGCCGCCCAGGTCGCGGCTATCGACTTCGGCAGTGATTGCAACATCGCCGTATTTTTTCGTGCCTAGTTCGCCGGCGAGCTTGTCGCACGTTTCGAGAACGCGCGCGCGCGTCTCCTCTTTTGGCGTAATCGGTAAAATGACAATTTGGGTCGGCGCGATGCGCGGCGGCAAAATCAGTCCATCGTCGTCACCATGCGTCATGACGACGGCGCCCACCATGCGCGTGCTCATCCCCCAGCTGGTCGTCCAGCCGAATTCCTGTTTGCCCGAGAAAATGGGAGGTGCCGGCCTGGATGGCTTTGCGGTCCTGCATCATCGCTTCGATCGACAACGTCTGCACCGCGCCGGGAAACCGTTCGCTCTCGGATTTTTCGCCGGTGGAAACTGGAATGGCGAGATGATCGCGCACGAATGTCTCGTAGACACCGAGCATGCGCCGCGTTTCTTCGCGCGCCTCCGCCTCTGCCTCATGAACGGTGTGTCCTTCCTGCCAGAGGAATTCGGTGGTGCGCAAAAACAGCCGCGACCGCATTTCCCAGCGCACGACGTTGGCCCACTGGTTAATGAGCACCGGCAGATCGCGATACGATTGCACCCATTTGGCGTAGCTGGCGCCGATGATCGTTTCCGAGGTCGGCCGGATCACCAGCGGCTCGGTCAATGCGCTGGCCGGTTTCATTTTGCCGTCCGGTCCGACTTCAAGCCGGCTGTGCGTGACCACGGCGCATTCCTTGGCGAAACCTTCGACGTGCTCGGCTTCTCTCGCGAAATAGCTCAGCGGTATGAAGAGCGGGAAATACGCATTGCGGTGGCCGGTCGCGCGAAACATCGCGTCGAGCTGACGCTGCATATTTTCCCAGATGCCGTAACCCCAGGGTCGAATCACCATGCAGCCGCGGACATCCGAAGGCTCCGCCAATTCGGCCGCGCGCACGACCTGCTGGTACCATTCGGGAAAGTCTTCGTCGCGGCGCGGGCTGATCGCGCTTTTTGTGGAGCCGGCATTCGACATGGCGAGCAACGATTAACTTGCCCGATCAAAATAACCAGCGGCCATTTTGCTGCCTTTACTCGTCAGCCGGCCTGAGTATTGTCCGCCGCGTGAGAATGAAATTATTGCTTACGACATCGCTTTTGGCCGCGGCGCTTCAAATTGCGCCGGTCGCTTACGCCCAGGGCCGGCAGCGCGGGGGAGGGGGAGGAGCCGGGGGCGGTGGTAGTGCTGCGATGAGCAATCTGTCGCCCGAAGAGCGCCAGAAGGTGATGAACGCGCGCAAAGGGGCGATGCAAGATCCCGCTGTCACCTCGGCTCGGCAGAAGCTGCAGGCGGCCCAGAAGGAATTCCACGAAGCGCTCGATGCTGCCATGCTCAAAGCCGACCCGTCGCTCAAGCCGATCCTCGACAAAATGCCGAAGGGTCATGAAGGCCATATGCGCAGCGGCGGTGGTGAGCCCGAAGGTTAAAGATATTTGCCGGCCACACCGGCCACTAATTTGTCGCAAGCAGGGACGCGCTTGGTGTCGACTCAACGGTTGACACGAGGTCGCGTTCCTCTACTTTCGTCCCCTTTTTATCACCAGATGAAAACGTTTTCCGCCAAGGCCAGCGATATCCCGCGCAAATGGTGGGTCATTGACGCGCGCGGCCAG
>QHPZ01000108.1:3739-5937 GCA_003219225.1 Verrucomicrobiota bacterium
GGCGGCGAAGCTGTTGCGCGGGAAAGAGAAAACCGTTTTCACTCCACACGTCGACACCGGCGATTTCGTTATCGTGATCAATGCCGAGAAAGTGCGGCTGACCGGAAAGAAGGAAGAGCAAAAGAGCTACATGAGCTTTTCCGGCTATGTCGGCGGCCACAAATCCGAGAGTGTCCGAGCCCGGCGTGCGCGGCACCCGGAGTTACTGGTCGAGCGCGCGGTGCGCGGCATGATTCCGCACAACCGGCTCGGCCGCGCGGTTTATCGCAAGCTCAAGGTCTATCGGGGCGATTCTCATCCGCACGCCGCACAACAGCCGCAGGCCGTAAAAATCAGCTGATCGATTCACTCTCCATGGCTCAGACGCAGGAATTCATTGCCACCGGGCGACGCAAGACCGCGGTCGCGCGGATTCGACTCACGCCGGGCAGTGGCAAGATCGACATCAACGGCCACAATTTTGAGGATTATTTTCCCACCGAGCCGTTGCAGAACGCCGTGCTCCAGCCGCTGCAAACAGTCAAGCTGGTGAATGCCTACGATCTGTCGATCAACGCCACCGGCGGCGGCATCGCTGGCCAGGCCGGCGCCATCAGTCTCGCGATCGCGCGCGCCCTGCTCCAGGTCGATCCCAATTTGCGCAGCACACTTAAAGCCGACGGCCTTCTCCGGCGCGATCCGCGGATGAAGGAGCGAAAAAAATCCGGACAACCCGGCGCGCGCAAACGCTTCCAGTTCTCGAAACGCTAATTTTGTTCCGGCAGCCGTCTCGGCTGCAACTTGCGGAAACACAGGCGGCGCGGCCTGCCGCCACAGCTACTTCGGCTTTGTTCTCTCTGGCGTAGGCGGAGCTGGTGGCGCTGCCGGTGCGTTCGGTGCCGGTGCGCCTGCGGGCGGGCTTGGTTGTGCGAGCAACTGAGGGATGGTCGCGGCCGGAGCCGGTTTCGCCACGCTGGGCGGGGGCTTGAGCACACGCAATTGCCGCGCCGCTTCATTCGCCCAGTAACTATCGCGATAATCGGTCAGAATTTTTTCACAAACCATGCGCGCCTCCTCGACTTTGTTTTTGATGCGCAGGAGATGGACTTGCGACAGAAGCGCCAGCGGCGCATTGAAACTGTTTGGATAACTCGCGGCCGTCCGTTGATAAAGCGCCAGGGCCTCGTCCGATTTGCCCATTGCCTCGAGGTTCGCCGCCATCGCTACCCGCGCGGTCGTGACCAGCTCGTGCTTGGGATATTTGTCAATGAACACCTGCAGCGTCGCGTTTGCATCGGCGAATTTCTTTTCGTTGCGCTCGGCGTCGGCCAGCAACAGATAGGCATTGGCGGCCGCGCGCGTATTTCCGTAGCGCTCGATTACACTTCGCAAATCAGGGGCCGTTTTCGCGCCGGCGAGCGCCGCTGAGCCCGCCACCTCGCGTCGTTCCGAATACAGCATGTAGCCACCGAAACCGACAGTCGCGAGCAGCGCGAGAATAAGCACGGCGGCAATCTGGGCCTTGAATCTTTCCCAGAAAACGCGCGCTTCCACAGCAGCATCGCGGGTTGGTGGCGGAGCGGTCGGCATGCGGTTTGTCGATCTTTACCTCTGCACCTGAATTGGCGCGAGCGTGCTCTTATTGCCACGCGAAACTTTGCTGCGCAAGTGCGGCACCGGCCGCTGACAAATCCGCTCGCTGCGGCTGCGCCGATTCCTCTTTGATGACGCCCGACGAGCCTACAGAGGCGATGCAAAATCCAGAGAAGGACCCAGACGAGTGGACCACCGGCGAGGAACCGATGACCGGACCGCAGCGTTCGTATCTGCAAACGCTTTGCCGCGAAGCGGGCGAAGAATTCGACGAGAACCTCACCGAGGCCGAGGCATCGAAGAAAATCGAAGAACTGCAGACCAAAACCGGCCGCGGAAAGAAATGAAGGTGGATCGGCCGCTCCGCAGACGATGATAAAGAAAGATGCGGCTTCGCCGCCGCGAATAACATCGCGTTCGGAGAGGACGATCCACCTAGACGCCGCGCCTGCTTTTCGCTTTGCTCTGGCCGCGCAAGGCCCGGGCACTGACGTTGGCGCTGCCGCCGCCGCGACTCAAATTCGTCGCGCTCGGTTTCTTGCCGGAGCTGCGGCGCGTTCCGGGCCTGTGGCCGGGGCGCGCACCGGATCGTGTGCGTGCACCGCGGCTGTCGGTGTTTGGCAACA
>QHPZ01000109.1 GCA_003219225.1 Verrucomicrobiota bacterium
TTTTTGGATTCGCCTCCGCCGGATCATTCGGACCGTCGATATGCATGTACATGACGAACTTCTTTGTCCGCGCGTTGTAATAAACTTTGGGACGCTCGAGCACCCACAACGGACCGATGTTCTCCGGCGCGGTGGAGTTGATGACCAGGTTCCGGAACTTCCAATTAATCAGGTCGGCCGATGAATAACACGACACGTACCGTTTGCCCGGCTCCGCTTCGCGCGGCCGATATTCACCGAACCAGAACCAGGTGTCTGCCACCTGGATGATGCCGCCGCCGTGAGCATTGATGTGTTCGCCACGATCGTCCGGCCAGATTTCACCCGGTCTAATCATGCACGGAGCAGCGGACGCGCTGCCGGTGAGTTGATGTATCCCGTTCAGCTCAGGCGAAACTTCACGCACGCCAGTTCACAATTCTTCCAGGGCGCGGCGCGCTTGCTCGACATCTGAAGGTCGCAGAATGGCGAGGCCGCGCTCAGCGCCGGGGCTGGCCGCGAGATAAGCGTATTCGATGTTAACGTTGGTGTCGGCCAGGCGCTGCGCGATCTTACCGAGCATACCGGGCTCGTTTGCGCCCTCGATCATGAGCACTTCCGATTCGAGCGCGAGCGTGCCGGTTTCGCCTAACAACATGAGCGCTTTGGTCGGATCGCTCACCACCATGCGCACGACGGAATGATCAATTGTGTCGGAAGTGGCCAGCGCGTGGATGTTGATCCCGGCTTGCGCAAGCGCGGCGCAAACACGCGCGAGTGCGCCGGGCCGGTTCGCGAGAAAAACTGCGAGCTGGGTGGCCGATTCAATGGAAAGCTTCGAGTTCGAACTCATCGCGTTCTCAAAGTGACGCTGCGCCGAGCTTCTGACAACCCGAGAATTCGAACAGCTGATCGCGTGACCACGTCAAACCGCCAGTAAGTCGCCGCGCGAACCAATCACACACTCGTCGGGCGCAGGAATTGCGCGATTGTCGATCTAACATGACCACGCTCGTTGAAGCAAAGCCGATCCCCGCCGAACGGCCGCGTCGCACGATCGGGTTTGTCACCGCCTGTGGCATCGTGGTGGCGAACATCATTGGGACGGGCGTTTTCACCAGCCTCGGATTCCAATTGGTCGACATCCAATCCGGGTTTGTTCTGCTCATGCTCTGGATGGTGGGCGGCGTCGTCGCGCTCTGCGGCGCGCTTTGTTACGGCGAGCTGAGCGCCGCGCTGCCGCGCTCCGGCGGCGAGTATCATTTTCTCTCGAAAATTTATCATCCGGCCCTTGGCTTTATGGCTGGTTTTGTCTCCGCGACGGTGGGCTTTGCCGCCCCGATCGCGATCACGGCCATGGCCTTCGGCACCTATTGTCAGGGAGTGTTGGGCAGCGGTTCACCCGTGCTGTTGTCCTTTGGCATCGTCTGGGTGGTCGCTCTTTTTCACTTGGGAAACCCGCAGGTGGGAAGCGCGTTCCAAAATCTTTGGACAATTCTCAAGCTGCTTCTCATCGCGGCATTGATTACGGCTGGATTTTTTGTGCCGCAAAAACAACCGATCAGCTTTTTGCCTGCGTCGGGCGACGCCGCGTCGATGTGCAGCGGCGCGTTCGCGGTGGCGCTCTTCTTTGTGATGTATTCCTATTCGGGTTGGAATGCCTCCAGCTACATCACAGGAGAAATCAAAAAACCGGAAAAGAATGTCCCGCGGTCGCTTCTGGTGGGGACGGTTATGGTGATGGCAACTTAAGTGCTCTTGAACGGCATTTTTCTCGCGACCACACCGCAGGCTGAGATGCGCGGGCAAATCGAAGTCGGCCTCATCGCCGGCAAACACATTTTCGGTCAAGAGGGCGGCCGCATTGTCGGGGCCATCATTTGCCTGGGTCTCGTTTCGTCAATCAGCTCGATGACTTGGATCGGTCCGCGCGTAACCATGTCGATGGGCGAAGATCATTGGTTGCTCCGCGTCCTCGGCCGCAAGAACAAAGAGGGCGTGCCGACGAACGCGATCGCGCTGCAGTTGCTGATCGTCAATGTGCTTCTACTGACGCGCAGTTTTGAAGGGGTCGTGCAGTACATTCAATTTACTTTGTTGCTTTGCTCGCTGCTGACGGTCCTCGGCACGATTGTTTTGCGGGTCCGGCAGGCGAACCTTGCCCGGCCGTATCGGGTCTGGGCCTATCCGCTTCCGCCGCTCATATTTTCGATCATCACCCTTTGGATGATGCTTTATCTGCTGCGCATTCACGCGCTGCAATCGCTATTCGGCCTCGGGACAGCTGCGCTCGGTGTGCTTCTTTATTTCGGCGCAGTCAAACCGTTTCGCGCTCTGAAATGAAACCCATTCGATTCCTCACCTTGTCGATCTTCGCATTCGCGCTGCTTGCTTCGACCGCCTTTACTCAGGTGGAACCCCGCCCGCCGGCAGAAAGTCCGCCGCCGCTGAACCCAGTGACGCTCTCGCCCGATGAAATGGCGCGGTTTCTCGCCGGCATGCCGGTTCCGAAAAATTCACCGCTCGCGCCCTTGACGAACGAGGCGCCTTGGCAGGCGCATGCTTCGTTTTTCGCGGAGGCGTTCGGTAATCTGGTTCGCGGCAAGCTGGCGAAATTTCACACCTGGCAAAACACTTATATGCCGCAAACCAAACAGCCGGTGCCGGTCGTCTATTACATGTTTAGCGGTCCGGACTACCTCTATGTCGACCAATTTATTCCGAATGCTTCGGTTTACATCATGTGCGGCAAGGAAGAGATCGGCCCCGCGCCCGATCCATTGCGCATTGTCGATCTGCGCGGCGCCCTGCAGAACTTGGAGAACGCGATGAAATCGGCGCTGACCACGAGCTATTTCATTACCCAGGACATGAAGATCGATTTGCAGGAACAGCAGCTCAGAGGCGTGCTGCCCATTCTTTATGTCTTCCTCGCCCGCGCCGACAAAACGATTCGCGAAGTCACCTTCGTCAATCTCGATCGGGATGGCGCGCCGCATGAGAGCCGTCCCGGGCGCGGCGGCACGCCGGGCGTTCGGATCGATTACACAGATAATGGTTCCGGGCGTGATCAGACCGTCTTCTACTTCACGACCGACATTTCAGACGGCGGCATCGCGTCAAACCCGGCGTTCATGAAGTTCTGCGACCGGTATGGTGTTGGCTTCAGTTTCCTCAAGTCGTCCTCCTATCTGATGTTTGAGGAGGGTTTCGCCCGGGTGCGCAATTTCATTCTCGATCACAGCAAAATGATCGTGCAAGACGACTCCGGCATTCCACTCAGTTATTTCAATCGCGACAAATGGAACCTGCGTTTCTTCGGCACGTATGTCGGGCCGATCGATCTGTTCAGAAAATATTACCAGGCAAAATTGCAGGAGCTTTACCAGCTCTCCAATCCGCCGGAGTTCGGGATGGGGTTTGGTTACCAGTGGGATGCGCGCAAAAGCAACCTCATGATCGCCGAGCGGCAGTAGTGAGGAAGCGAGTGAGAAGTGAGAAGTGAAAGGTGAGAGGTGTGGAGTTTTGACTTCTCACTTCTCACCAATCACTTCTCACCCTCCAGCGGAACGGCGTTCCAGGTCTTCCCATCACCGGCCGGCTCGATTTGGAAATGCTCGCGGTTTGAAATTGTTGCCCGGCGCAAACGCGCCTGTCTGTCGGCTACCCCCGCCGCCGCGTAGCGCCGCCCATCCGGG
>QHPZ01000110.1:0-2111 GCA_003219225.1 Verrucomicrobiota bacterium
CAAATCGTATTTGCAATAGGTCTTTCCTGCGGGCACGGTGCAAACGGTGAAGGCGACCTCCTGGCTGCTCTTGCTCTTCAGTCTGCCAACGAATCGCAACACCGAGCGCGTGGCGGTGTGGCGGCGGCTAAAGAAGATGGGCGCCGTTCAGATTAAAACATCGACATATTTGCTACCGGACGAGCCGGCCCAGTACGAGCAGTTTCAATGGCTGGCGCAGCAAATCCGCGATTACGGCGGGGATTCCACGCTCGTTCGCGCGCAGGAAATTGAAGGACTGACCAGAGAGAAAGTCGTCGCGATGTTCAACGATGCCCGGGCCAAGGATTATGTCGACCTACGCAAGGCTCTTCAGAGTTTCATTGCGAGGCGAAAGAAAATGGATGCCGAATTGGCCACCGCGGAACTCGAACGTCTAACGCGACAATTTCGCGAGATCCGCGCTGTAGATTTCTTCGACAGCGCGCGCGGACATGACGTCGCGATGCTGTTGCGCCGCGCCGAAGGTCCGAAGCGCGCCGGGCAGCTACAAATCCTCGATGCGAAACAATATCAGGCTAAAACGTGGCTGACACGTCCGCGGCCCGAGATTGACCGGGTCGGCTCAGCCTGGCTCATCTCCAAAATTATTGATCGGAAGTCGAAATTCGTCTTCGCGTCGAGCGCAGATGCGGTTGCAAACGCAATTCCTTTCGACATGCTCGACGCGGAGTTCTCTCATCATGGCAATAACTGCACGCTTGAAACGCTCATCAAGCGGTTCGCAATTACGGACAAAGCGATTGCCAAGATCGGCGAGATGGTCCACGACGCGGACTTGGATGACGCGAAATTTCAGCGCGTCGAGGCCATTGGCATCGATCGCGTCCTAAAGGGCTGGGCGAAAGAAGGACTGCCCGATGAAGAAATTTTGCGCCGCGGCTTCGAGTGCTTCGACGCGCTCTATGCGTTTTTGCAGAAACGATGAACGCGTGCGCGCGCCAAAATGCTGCCGCGGGATTTTGTTACGTTGATGGTCTCCGATTCTGCCCCGAAAACTCTCGGGGCAGAATCGTGACGTTTGATTTAGTACTTCTCGCCTTTTTCGGTTTTGCCCTTTTCCTTGCTCTCGTCGTGCTTGCCCATCATTTTGCCGTTCGCGTCGAACTTGTAGCCCCATTGTTTTCCATCTTTGTCGATGACGGCTTCATAGTCCGCACCCTCTTTTTCCCAGCGAACGATCTTGCCGCCACTGGCTTCTTTGTCGGCGGCCTGCTGAACCGCGGCCGGCACGTCAGAGCTGCTGATTTCTTGTTCTTCGTGATGTTTCTTGCCGTGTCCTTGCGCGGTCGCGCCGAAGGCGAGGCCGGCACTAACCAGCGCCATGGTGAATAGTTTTGGTGTATTCATGTTGCCTAGTTTTGACTGAGGTCGGCTGGAAATTGTTCGAATGAATTCACAACCTGCAGGGCCGCGGCAGCAAACTGCGTTACCCTCGTTTGCCGAGGCATTTCGGTTCTGGCTGAAGCTCGGCTTCATTTCCTTTGGCGGGCCAACCGGGCAGATCGCGATCATGCAAACCGAGCTGGTCGAGAAAAAGAAATGGATCAGTCAATCGCGCTTTCTGCACGCGCTCAATTACTGCATGCTCTTGCCCGGCCCCGAAGCGATCCAGCTTGCCATTTATATCGGCTGGCTCCTGCACAAGACTTGGGGCGGCATCGTCGCCGGCGCATTTTTCTTGATCCCATCAGTCTTCATCCTTTGGGCGCTGAGTTATATCTACGCCGCCTTCGGCCATGTCCCGTGGATCGCCGCGATCTTTTACGGATTGAAGCCCGCGGTCATGGCGATCGTCGCGGTCGCAGTCATCCGCATCGGCCGCAAAGCGCTCAAAAACGAAATCATGTGGGCGCTGGCCGCGCTCGCTTTTGTCGCGATCTTCTTTTTCCACGCGCCATTCCCGATGATTATTCTCGGCGCCGGTCTAATCGGATTGATCGGCGGCCGATTTTGGAAAGAGAAGTTTGATGTTGTTAGCGGTCATGACGGCGTCGTTGACGAATCCGTGCTGAGCGATGCGGCTGAAGCGCCGGAACATGCTCGGCCCTCATTAACCAGGGCAATCAAAC
>QHPZ01000110.1:2124-3280 GCA_003219225.1 Verrucomicrobiota bacterium
GCGATCGGTTTATGGAAAGGCTGGGGCAGCACGCTTTTTAACGAAGGACTTTTCTTTAGCAAAGCGGCGGTCGTGACATTCGGCGGAGCTTACGCCGTGCTCCCCTACGTCGCGCAGCAGGCACTTTTCCATTACGGCTGGTTAAAGCCGGGACAGATGATGGATGGCCTCGGTCTGGCCGAAACGACGCCTGGGCCGCTCATCATGGTTTTGCAATTCGTCGGGTTCATTGGCGCGTGGCAACACCCGGAGGGTTTATCTCCGCTCGTCGCCGGCACGCTCGGCGCACTTATCACCACGTGGGCAACGTTTGTGCCCTCTTTTCTATTTATTTTTTTAGGCGGACCACATATCGAGCAGTTGCGAGGCAACGTGAAACTGACGACCACGCTTTCCGCGATCACCGCGGCTGTTGTCGGAGTGGTGATGAATCTCGCCGTCTGGTTCGCGCTCAACGCACTTTTTCCCGGTCGCGCCGCGATCGACTGGTTTGCCGTCGTTGTTAGCGCGATCGCGTTCGTCGGGATGCTGCGTTGGAAATGGGACGTCGTACCGGTCGTCGTTGGCAGCGGACTGTTCGGACTGATCTACAAATTCTGGTTGTAGCCACGGCTCTATGAGCCCTTGATTTTTGACTTTCCGGATCGGGGCGCGGCTGGTCCATTTACGACGCGCCACAGGCGCGTGGCTACAAACGCCCGTCTTAGAAAGTCGGCTCAGCGCGAAACAGCGTTGCGATCGACCCGAGAATTTATCCCGCCGGCTTCAAACGGTCACACTCAACTTGGTAAGCTTCAATTAGTGCCGAGATCTTGGAGTGGAGAGCTTCTTGCGCGGAATAAACATCTCCGATCGATTCAACGAAAGCCTTCTGCTTGAGTTCGTCCTCGATCGTCAGGCTGAGTTCGGCCAGCTTCTCGATGTTGCCGCGGGAGTGAAACTCCAATTCTTTGAGCTTGGCGAGAACAGCTAGTGACTTATCCAGCTTGGCCACGTCCGGTTTCTGATCCGGCGACGCAATCTCGGTGGGTTTGGTGACGGGACTTTCTTCGGTGCCTGCTTGCGCTTTTTTGGCCGGCTGTGCCTTTGCCTTTTTACCGGGTTGCGGCGCATGAGCCGCGCCTTTTGCAACATCCTCGCCTTTGTGATGCTTCTC
>QHPZ01000110.1:3313-3510 GCA_003219225.1 Verrucomicrobiota bacterium
CGCGAGCCGGTAGCCTTCCGAATCGACGATTACGGCGCGAAATCCGTGCGGGCCGATTGATTGTCGATCTTGCAAAACTTTTCCGCCGTTGCTCCGCGCCGCATTGACCGCTTCTTCAAGACGGCCCTCGACCGAAAGGTAAATGAGCGGGCCATTCTCCGACGGCTGATTTGCTTCGCCCACACTGTCGCCGCGCA
>QHPZ01000111.1 GCA_003219225.1 Verrucomicrobiota bacterium
GCGCTAACGCGATAAGTGAGGTTGGCGATGCCCTCACCGTCTCCGTCGCCGACTTGCTCTCCGCTATCGAAGATATTGTTGTCGACATCCGCCGCGACCATCAGGAGCTGGTTGATGAGGCTGGTGGCAAGTGGGCGGTTGTTACGTTTCCATGCATGAAACAGCGCCATTTGGGTAACGAAATTGCCCATGCTATGAGCGATGATCGAAACCTTTGCCTTGCAGGCTTTGCTTGGATCCGCCACCGCGGCGGCCTGATTGCGACCAAGCGTGACGTAGAGACTGCTCAAAACGTCAGCCAGATCGTTGGCGCACATCCGCGCTTCCTCGCGGTCGGCCAGGTAATCGTAAACCTGCCCCTTGGACGGCCAGGTAAAGAGGACGCAAATACCGAGACCGTCATCGCCGGAGAACAGAGTATCGTTCAGCGCCGTGTAGAAATCGATGCTATGAGCAAAGCCGTTGTTATACCCGTGAATACATAAGGCGAGATGCTTCTCCTCGTCGTGCTGGTCCGGAGGCAGATCCGGGAACTTATCGCACGCGTCCGTGATCGCCTTGCGAAACTGGGGAAAACTGACCCGGTTCCAATTGTCAATGTTGTGAAGGTCCCTGTCGCCGTCGCTGATTAGGTAACGCGGACCGCCGGGATTTCGCTCATCGCCGTCTCCGCCGCCATCGCGATCGCTGATCATCCAATACTTCGGCATGCTATGGTCTCCTTCTATTTAGTTATCCGGGAATTTTCAGGCGAAGTTCTGGGAAAACTTGAGCGCGGCATCCAAAGCAAGTCCGCACCAGCGCGTCCAGTAACTCCGACTGCTCGTGTTTTCGCCTTTATTTGAGTCGGCACGCCGGCAATCACAGCAAATTCCGGCCTTTTTGCCTATCGGGGATGATCCCTGATTTTTCTCGAACTGCGCCCCGCAAAGCCCGTATAAAGACTTGTGAGGAGGCGGCGTCATGCAAAAGAGTCACTTACACCAGCAAAAATCGACAGCTCCTGCCGAGGCGGTGGCCGGCAATGCTCAGCCGGTGCAATACGTTTGTGAGCCGGAAACAAGGCCGAGGGCAATTTCGTGTCTGAAAACCCCGATAGCATCCCTGATAAGAGCGAAGGTGCTCATCGCCCACACGACTCCGCTGGTCCGCTTTGCACTGGCCAGCCTGATAAAAAGCAGTGACCGGTTCACGGTTTGCGGGCAAACCGACGCTGCACCAGTGGCCCGGGGAATTTTCATCGCGCGTCAGCCACAAATAGTCATCCTCGGGCTCACACTGCACAACGGCGACGGATTTGAATTGATCCGGGATTTTCGGCGGCTGAACAGCGCCGCCCGGGTTCTTGTCGTTTCGGCGCAGACCGACGCGTTATCGATCCAACGTGCGTTTCGCGCCGGCGCGCGCGGCTATGCGACCACCACAGACGACCCGGAGGAAATTCTGCGCGCGCTCGAACAGATCTTGATCGGCCGACTTTACGCTAGCTCGAGCGTGTTGCCTCGGCTGCTTGAATATTTGGCCAAAGGCGAAGTCGGCCCGGTCAAATCCGAGCTGCGTGCACTGAGCGATCGCGAGCTGCAGGTTTTCACGCTCATTGGACGCGGCTTTGGCGTGTCGCGCCTCGCGCACGAATTGCGTTTGAGTATCAAGACAATCGAAACCTACCAAACCCATCTCAAGCAAAAGCTCGGACTGCGCACGGCGGCCGAGCTAAGCGAACGAGCAAGTCACTGGATTTGCGCTTCAATGCGGCGAAACTTGCGGCTTAAGAAGCAACTCGCTTTTGCCAGTCGATTCCGGCCGGCAAACCCAGGCATTTGCTCTTGATCGGGCAGCCGGCGCCAGCTTTGAATCCGCGGATGCTCGGCCGCGCGACGCGCTTCCTTTTGCTCGCAATCGTAAATTGCGCGCTCAGTTCGCTTGCCGCCGACCAACCATCAGGTCCAGTCGATCAACTCATCCCGTGGTTGCTGGACGAAGATCGACAATTGCGCGGGATTCCTTTGGCCGAAGTGATTGCCGATGCAACGGGCAAGAAGGTGCTGCCGTTCAATGCGAAGAACGAAGTCGACGAGCGCGTGCTCAAAGCCATTGCGGCCGCCTGCGACGAGACGATCAGGCGTTTGAACGCGCCGCACAGTCCGATCCAAAAAGTAGAACGCATCAACGAAGTCAGCAGTTACTTCGAAGATGTTCTGCGCGAGCTGCTCGATTCTGCTCCCGGCGTCAACTGTCACTTTCCGCTAACGGCCGAAGGCCGCGTGCAGCGCTCCGGTTATCCCGACCTGCGCATTGTCGATCTTGCCAGCAAACGGGTGTTTTATCTCGATGCCAAGCTTTATGCTGCCGGCAGCCGCGACAGCGGTTTCCGCACATTTTATTTCGAGCCGAAAGTCACAACCAACAAGGTGCGCGACGACGCGGTGCATCTCATTGCCGGCTTCGAACACGAGCCCCGCGAAAAAACGAATGGTCTGTGGAAATTCACCCGCTGGGATATTGTCGATCTTGCCCAGTTCAAGGTAAAACTGAAAGCCGAGTTCCAGGCCAGCAACGCCGATATTTACCGGCCAGAGGCGATTGTGGCGAGCAGCGCGAAATGAATGTGACTCTTGCTCATGCTCCCCTCGCAAGGTTCGTCGGCTCGACAGAGGCTCGCCCCACCATTAAACTAGTGGCCCGATGATCATCGAGGCGAAAGAGGCGCTTCAGTTCGACACGATTGACGATGTGGTCAGCGATATCGCCAAGGGCCGCATGGTCATCCTGACGGATGACGCCGATCGCGAGAACGAGGGCGACCTGGTCATCGCGGCCGAGAAGGTCACGCCGGAAGCGGTCAATTTCATGGCCAAACATGGGCGCGGTTTGATTTGTGTGCCGATCTCGAACGAGCGTGCCGAGCGGCTCGGCCTCCAGCGCATGGTCGCGCAGAACCGCGAAATATATCGGACTGATTTCACCGTCTCGGTCGACGCCGCGCACGGTGTCACCACCGGGATCAGCACGCAAGACCGCGCCACCACCATCCAAGCAATCGCTAACCCGAACTCGACGCCCGATGATCTTGTCCAGCCGGGCCACGTCTTCCCTCTTCGGGCGAAGGACGGCGGCGTGTTGCGCCGGACCGGACATACCGAGGCCGCCGTCGATCTTGCCCGCATGGCCGGGCTGCAACCGGCCGGCGTGCTTTGCGAAATTTTGCACGACGACGGGACGACGGCGCGCTTGCCCGAGCTGATGGACTTTCGAAAAAATCACGGACT
>QHPZ01000114.1 GCA_003219225.1 Verrucomicrobiota bacterium
GTTCATATCAGGGCAACGATTTCACACAGGATTCGAAAAGCCAGCACATATCCGGCAGCGGCGCGTCCGCAGAAATTGACGTGCGGCAAAATCCGGCAAACATCGAGCAATGTCGTTTTTCCGATCGCTGCCGCCCGAAGCAGCGCTTTTGCACATCTTTCAAGCGTTCCCAACTGCCGCGCGCCCGCTGCTCGAGTACATCGAGGTAGTTTTGCGAGGCGACTCGCCATTGAGCGCAGGGGAACGCGAACTGATCGCCGCTTACGTTTCGCATTTAAACAACTGCGATTACTGCCGCAGCATACATCGCGACGCTGCTATCGCTCTTGGAATCAGCGCAGACGTCTTGGAAAATCTGCTGTCCAGTGGGGGCACTGAAAAGGTCGATCATCGCTTGGCCCCGGTGTTGGAGCTCGTACACAAGCTTACGCTTTCGCCCGGCACCATCACGGCCGAGGACGCCGGTGCGATCTTTGCCGCTGGTTGGGACGACCGCGCGCTACATGACGCAGTGGCTGTTTGTGCCCTCTTCAACCTGATAAATCGCTTTGTGAACGGGCTCGGGGTTGAAGCGCCGGCGTGGTACACGAAACGGTCAGCCGAGCAGCTCACGCGACACGGTTATGCGGATTTGCTCAAGCGTCTCCCGCCGGAACAGTGATGCGCGTCGGAGTTCATTCGGCCAGTTCGTCGGCCGGCTGGGGCGCGCGTTCGGGGACTTCCCCGCTCGGCAAACGCCACTCGCGCTGGGCGCGGAATGGCAGCGCCAGAAGTTTCCCGACGGTGAGCTCGCGTTCCTCGCGATAGGCCGCGACGCCGATCGTCACCGCGTCCTGCGGCACGTCGCGCCGCAAGGTGCGATGAAGTTTGTCCCACCAGCAGAAGATCGTCCCCCAGTTTGAATTCGTCTCGCGCTGAACGATCGAATGATGAATGCCGTGCATCCGCGGCGTGACCAAGACGGCGTTCAGCACGCGCTCCAAGCCGATCGGCAGACGCCAGTTGGAATGGTGAAACATTGTCGCCGCTTCGAAAGCGATGAAGAAGACAAGTAGCATGAGCGGCCCGATGCCGAAGAGGATTACGGCCAGCGCCAGAAAACCGGTTGAGAAAAACATTTCACCGAAATGAAACCGCGCCGCCGTGCTCACGTCGAGGTCGAGATCGGTATGATGGACATTGTGAAAACGCCAGAACAACGGCACCATGTGATTGGCCCAATGCCACCACCAATAAGCATAGTCCATGAGCAGAAACGTCGCAGCGGCCGCGGCCCAGCCGGGCAAAGTCAGCCAGTTCAGCAACCCGATATGTCGATCTTGCGCCCAGATCGCGCCCGACATCGGGATCGGCAACATCGCCAATCGAACGATGGCAAAACCCGGAATCGACACGACAAAATTGCGCACGAGCCGATGAAGCACACTGAAATGCCGGCGACGCAGCGGGAAACGCCATTGCAACCAGAGCAACGCGACAAACAGGCAGGCGAGCAGCAGCTGGCCGGCGTAGTCGATGAGAGGAATTGTTGCCACGGTTCGCGATGAATGCGGCGGTGAGTTTATCATCGGCCGATGCCGAACGGCAACGCGGCTCTGTTCGCGCGAACAACCTGGCGGTTTCGATTATCATCCCGGTGCTGAACGAGGCGGGGCTGATCGTCAATCGCCTACAGCAGCTTCGCGCACGCGCGCCGGAAGCCGAGATCATCGTGGTCGACGGAGGCAGTTCGGATAAGACAGCCGAGCTTGCCGTTCCAATTTGCGATCGATTGATCCGAACAACCGCAGGTCGCGCGCGACAAATGAACGAGGGCGTGGCAGCCGCGCGCGGCGACGTGCTTTGGTTTTTACATGTCGATGTCGAAGTACCGCCACGCTGCCTCGATGACATCGCTGCGTGTCTCGCCGATCCAACCATCACCGGCGGTTTTTTTCGCATCCGGCTGCCGCGGTCGTCGCTCATTTACCGGTTGACGGATGAGTTTGCACACTACGCCGGGCTGATGTTGCGGATGCGCTGTGGCGATCACGGGATGTTTTGTCGACGCAGCGATTTCTTCGCCGTCGGCGGGTTCCCGCAGGTGCCGCTGATGGAAGACGTGGAATTTTTCCGACGGCTGCGTCGTCGCGGTCGCACGGTTTGCAGTGGTAAACGAATCGCTGTCGATCCCAGGCGCTACGAAGCGATCGGCCCGCTGCGGGTGACGCTCGCCTACGGTCTGATCGCAGCTTTGTACATGCTGCGTGTTCCGTTGCCGCTGCTATCGCGAATTTACGAGCGGCTTTGTTGTCGCGGCACGTGATCGGTTTTTCGAGCGGCACTTGCCGGTGGGGCGCACTCTTGCTCCATTGACGAGCGGATGAGTGAATTGCGCCTCGGAGTAAACGTCGACCATGTCGCGACCCTGCGGCAGGCGCGTTACGCCACAATGCCGGAATCAAAAAACGCGGAGCCAGACGTGATCGTGGCGGCGGCAATTTGCGAGCGCGCGGGTGCGAAGGGCATCGTCGCGCATCTGCGCAGCGACCGGCGGCACATTCAGGACCGCGACATCGAACGGTTACGCGAAAACGTCATGACGAAGTTGAATCTGGAGATGGGCAATACACCTGAGATTGTCGATGTTGCTCTGCGCATTTTGCCCGATGAAGCCTGCCTCGTTCCGGAGAAGCGCGAAGAAGTTACAACGGAAGGCGGTCTTGACCTTCTCAGCCAGCGCAAAGAGCTGGAGCCGACGATCAAACGTCTCCAGGCTGCCGGTGTGCGGGTGAGTCTCTTTGTCGATCCAACATTGGAGCAAATCGATGCCGCGGGTGAGCTGCGCGTCGAAATGGTCGATGAGCTCGAAAATCTGCAGGCCGCCGCGAAAGCGGCGTCGGAACTCAAACTCCAGGTCAACGCCGGCCACGGGATCAATTACACCAACATCGCACTTATCCGGCAGATCTCGCACCTCACGGAGCTGAACATCGGACACTCGATTATTTCGCGGGCGATCTTCGTCGGACTCGAAGCCGCCGTGCGCGAAATGGTCATCGCGATGGAGAATTATCCGGGATGAGCGTGATTGGCATCGGCGTCGATCTGGTCGAGTGCGCGCGGATCCAGCATTCTCTCGACCGGTTCGGCGAAAAATTTCTGCATCGCGTCTTTACCGACGGCGAAATTGCATATTCGATGGCGATGAAATTTCCGGCGCGTCATCTGGCCGCGCGTTTTGCAGGGAAAGAAGCGGTGGCGAAAGCGTTCGGTACCGGCATCGGCAAGGCGATGGGCTGGCGCAACATCGACATCCGCAAAAAAGACAGCGGCGAACCGTTCCTCGTTTTCTCCGGGCCGGCCGAGGAATTAGCGGCCAAACGCGGCGTTACCGCGCCGTTGATCACGCTGAGCCACACCGAGCATCACGCCATGGCATGCGTCGTTCTCGAGGGCTGAACGGCCGTTGCGGACAGACTTCGCGAGCGCCAGAGGAAAAATATTACGGGGTAAATCAGCAGCTCCAGAATCGCACTCGTGACCACGCCGCCAACCATCGGCGTGGCAATTCGTTTCATCACATCGGCTCCGGTTTGCGTGACGGGCGACCACATAATCGGCAGCAAGCCGAAAAGAATTGCGCACACTGTCATGATCTTTGGGCGGACCCGCTGGACCGCTCCTTCCCGAATCGCTGCGCGAAGATCGACAATCGATCTCATTCGGCCTTCCCGGTGGAATTTTTCCCAGGCCTGGTCGAGATAAAGAAGCATGACCACGCCGGTTTCGGCGTCGAGCCCGGCGAGCGCGAGGATGCCGACCCAAACGGCGGGGCTGATGTGATAGCCGAGGAATAAAAGCAGCCAGAACGCGCCGACGAGCGAGAAAGGCACTGCCAGCAGCACGATGAAGGTTTTCGTGACCGAGCGCGTATTAAAATAGAGGAGGAGAAAAATTATCAGCAGCGTCAGCGGCAAAAGGATTTTCAAGCGTTGCTCCGCTTGTTTGAGGTATTGAAATTGTCCCGCCCATTGGGTGTAAACGCCGGCCGGGAACTGCACGCGCTGCGCGATTTGCTTTGACGCCCGGCGCACATAGCCGTCGATGTCGCTGGTCGTTGGATCGACAAGCACGTAGCCGACGAGCTGTCCGTTCTCTTCGCGAATGCTCGGCGGGCCGGTGCGATATCGAATATCGGCCACGAGCGAGATCGGAACTTGCGCGCCGGTGGGAGTGGAAATCAACACGCGCTTGAGCGCTTCGACATCCTGCCGAAAATCCCGCGCATAACGCGCGCTCACCCCGTAGCGCTCGCGCCCCTCGACCGTGGTCGTGATCGTTTTCCCACCGATGGCGGTTTCGACAACTTCGTTCACGTCCCCGGCGGTCAGTCCGTAGCGCGCCGCTTCTTCACGGTTCACGTCGAAATCGAGAAAATATCCGCGCGATGCGCGCTCAGCGAAGACGCTGCGCGTACCGGGCACATCAGTCATGACTTTCTCGATTTCAGCCGCAACGGCATCGATCGCCTGCAAGTTCGGCCCAAAAACTTTCAGCCCGAGCACGCTGCGGAAACCGGTGGTGAGCATTTCGGTGCGCGTTTGCACCGGCATCCAGAAGACATTCGCCATCCCGGGCATGCGAATGTCGGCATCGATCTGCGAAAGCAATTTGTCCCAAGTCATGCCGCGCGGCCACTCATCGAACGGTTTCAACGACACAACCGTCTCGAACATGGACAGCGGCGCGGGATCCGTCGCGGTTTCGGCCTGCCCCGCTTTGCCGAATACCGTTGTCACCTCCGGAAATGTTTTTAGCTGCCGATCCTGAATCTGGAGAATCTTCGTCGCTTCGGTGATCGACATGCCCGGCACCGCCGTTGGCATGTAGAGAATCGTGCCTTCATTAAGTGGCGGCATGAACTCTTTGCCCAGCAGGAAGAACGGCAAAAGTGTCAGCACCACGAGGAGGAGCGCACAGGCAATCACGGCGCCCCGAAACTTCAGGACGAAATCCAGCGCCGGCTCGTAAATGCGAATCAAGAAAACGTTGAGCGGGTTTTCCGATTCCGGCCTGATCCGGCCGCGAATCAGCAGCGTCATCAGCACTGGAACCAGCGTGACCGCCAAGAGTGCAGCGAAGAACATCGAGAACGTTTTCGTGAACGCGAGCGGTCTAAAAAGGCGCCCCTCTTGGGCGGTCAGCGCAAACACCGGTAGAAAGCTGACCGTGATGACAAGGAGCGAGAAGAACAGCGGGCGCCCGACGACCTTCGCCGCGCTCACAATCGTCGTGATTCGTTCGCCACCATCAGGGTCGCGGCCGTGCTCGTCGCGAAATTGCTCGAGCGACTTGTGCGCGTTCTCGACCATGATGATCGCGGCGTCGACCATCGCGCCAATCGCGATGGCGATGCCGCCCAGCGACATGATGTTGCTCGTCAGATGCGCATAAAGCATGGGCACGAATGAGGCCACGATTGCAATCGGCAGCGTAACGATCGCAACGAGCGCCGAGCGCACGTGCCAGAGAAAAACAATGCAAACCAGCGCAACGACGATGCTCTCTTCAATCAGTTTCTCGCGCAGTGTCGCAATCGAGCGCAGAATCAATTCGCTGCGATCGTAGGTCGGCACGATCCGAACACCGGGAGGAAGCGACGACTTGATCTCGGCGAACTTCTTTTTCACGCCGTCGATCACTTTGAGCGCGTTCTCGCCGTAGCGCATGACCACGATGCCGCCAACGGTCTCGCCTTCGCCGTTAAGATCGACAACTCCGCGTCGGAGCGCGCCACCGAGATGCACTTTGGCAATGTTCTTGACGTAAACTGGCGTGCCGTTCGTGACTTTCAGCACGACGTTCTCGATGTCGGCGATGCTTTTGAAATAGCCGCGGCCGCGCACGAAATATTCGGTCGTCGCGACCTCGAAAGTTTTGCCGCCGACATCCCCGTTGCTTGCTTTGACGCGGCTGACGACGTCGCTCAGTGGAATGCCGTAGGCGAGCAACGCGTTGGGATCGATGTCAATTTGGTATTCTTTGACGAATCCGCCGACCGGCGCGACTTCAGCCACGCCTCGCACTGATTCGAGCGCGTAGCGTAGCTGCCAATCCTGCAACGACCGCAATTGGGCCAGATCGAGCTGTCGCGAATCATCGACCAGCGCGTACTCATAAACCCAGCCCACGCCGGTCGCGTCCGGGCCGATCGTAGGCGTCACGCCCTCGGGCAGTTTTCCGCGGATCGAGTTCAGATATTCGATTACCCGCGAGCGCGCCCAATAGATATCGGTGCCGTCCTGAAAAATGACGTAGACAAATGACTTTCCGAACATCGATTCGCCACGGACGAATTTCACCTGCGGCGCGGCGATGAACTGAGTGGAGATGGGATAGGTGACCTGGTCCTCGATCAAATCAGGCGAGCGGCCTTCCCATTCGGTATAAACGATTACCTGAGCGTCACTCAGATCGGGAATCGCGTCGAGAGGCGTGCGCTGGATCGCGTACACGCCAGCTGCGATCAGGCAACCGGTGAAGAGGAAAATGAGCAAGCGATTGCGAACGCTTCGCTCGATGATGCGCTCGATCATGGCCGGTGGCCCGCGTGCGGGTCCGTCGCGAGTGCCTTGAGCGCACCCTGCACCTGGGACTCGGCGTCAATCAGGAAATTCGCGCTCGCGATCACGCGTTCGCCGTCGCTTAACCCATTTTTTACTTCATAGCGCTCGCCGATTTTTTCCCCGAGCTGGACGAGGCGCGGTTCAATTTTTCCGCCGCCTTTGTCCACGAATGCGATCTGCCGATCACCGGTCGGCATGATGGCGCCAACCGGAACAGTCAATCCTTCGCCCATCTTCATTCCAAGCTCGACGTTGGCATACATCCCCGGACGCACCTTGAACTCGGGGTTCGGAATATCGATGCGCACTTTTGCGGTGCGTTTTGTCGCATCCAGAAACGGGTCGATCAACGCGACCTGGCCATCGAATCGCTCGTTCGGATAGGCGTTCGTTGAAACCGAGACGCGTTGCCCGGTACGCAACATCGACAATTCACTTTCGTAAAACTCCGCCCAGACCCAGACGACGGATAGATCGACAATCTCGATCAAACGATCCCCAACCTTTACATTGACGCCCTGCTGCACCGGAAGTTGCTGCACCACGCCGCGAAAAGGTGAACGCAAAGTCGTCGCACGGCCGGGATCCCGTTTCGTTTCCAGTTCTGCGATCTGCTCGTCGGTCACATTCCATTGCCGAAGCCGCGATTCGGCTGCGGCGATCAGGCGTTGCGGTGTTTCACGCGCCTCTTTCGATTTCGCGTCGTCGCGCATTTGCAGCAGCATGACCAGTTCGCGCGCCGTGGTGAGCAAGTCCGGGCTGTAGATCGACATCAGCGGCGCATCTTTATCGACGAGTTGCCCGGCCGAAGTGACAAAGAGCTTCTCGACATAGCCGTCCACGCGAGCGACGAACGCCCAATCCCGTTGCCTATCGGTGTCGACGGTGCCGACCGCGCGCAAAGTGTGCGTTAACGGCCGGCGCTCCACCGTCGCGTAGGTGACCCCGATCTGCTGCTGGCGTTCTACCGGGACCACAATCTCTGCGGTGCCGTGCGCGTCTTCGGCATTCGGTGTCGGCGACGTTTGTTTTTTCAGGACCGGCACCAGGTCCATGCCGCAAATCGGACATTTGCCCGGCACTTCCGAGTGCACCGATGGATGCATCGTGCAGGTGTAGTAATCGACATTTGCCGGTTTATCCGGCTTACTGCTTTTCGAGCACGCGGGCGTAAACAGAAGCAACCCGAGACCAATAAATAGGAGAGCGGTGGATCTCATTTTGCCTCCTCGGCTGCAACGCGACCTGACGGAAAAGGGTTGAGATCGGCTCCAACGACAGACTCAAGCTCAGCCAGCGCGGTTTGATACTCGCTCAGGTGTTGGCGAGCGGTCGCTTCAATATCGCGCAGATTGCGCTGCGAGGTGATCCATTCGAGAAAACCGGCCTTGCCCGATTCGTAAGCGAACTGGTTCGCTTCGAATGCCTGCTGCGCCTGCGGGACAAGCTTCTCGTTGCAAAGATCGAGATGATGTTTCGCGGTGTGAACTTTTTCCAGCGCGTCACGCAACAAACCGAGCGATTCGGCACTGGTGCGCTCGAATGATTTCTCGGCGACAGAGAGATTGTCCCGGGCTTCGTGAATGGCAGCGGAATACTTGCCGGGATTGATCCAGGGCAGTGTGAACGAGACGCCGGCGTCCAACTCGCTGGCTGCCTGTCGGGAATCGTTGTAGCGCTGCGCCTGAAGGGTGACGGCCGGATCCGGAATCCAGTTACGCCGCGCCAGCTCGAGCTGCGTTTTTCCCGTGGCGGCCCTTGCTTCGGCAATCCGAAGCTCCGGACGGTTCGCGATCATCAACTCGCGCGCTTCGGCTAGGTTCGGAATACGGCGGTTGATCTGCGCCTCTTCCGGCTCACCCAACGCCGCGAACGCGTCGCGGTTCATCAGCACGTTGAGCTGGGATTGTTCCGCGGAAATATTTCGCAAAATGTCCTGCTCGGATTCACTTAGCTTGCTGGTTTCAACTTCCGCCGCCAGCGCATCAGCTACGTTGGCTTTGCCGACTTCGTAACGGGAGCGGCTGACCTCCGCGATTTGGTGGACGGAAACGGCGTTTTTGCGGTTTAGCGCGAGTTGGGCATATCCGTTTAGTAACCGGAAGTACGAGATGCGAGTTCTGGCCAGCACGTCCAATTGCTCGCGCCGCGCTTGCTCGAATGCTTCAATGGCTTTTGCCGCAGCGATTCGCCCTCGCAATAGATTCTTTCCCGTCAGCGGGACGATCTCTTCGATGGAAACCATCTGATCGGCAAAGGAATTCGGCGCGACATCGACAAATCGTGCCGCGCGCGAATTGCCGCTGAGCCTCAAATCATCCCAGGCCGCTTCTTGCCTGACGCGCTGCTTCGCGGCGCTCCATTTGCTCAGCGCCTGCTGAATTCCCGGATTGTTTGCCAGCGCCGTGCTGGTTACTTCGCGCAGCGACAATCCACGGCGTAAGACATCCGATCTCTCGTCGGACTCCTCAGCCCGGACAATGGAAATTAAAAAGAAATAAAAAAGTAATCGGTAAAAAGTTTTCATCTGATTGGAAGAGTGGTTGAACGCGCAGCGTGCCGCTAAATGGGCACACCCCGGGTGTCAGGCTCTTCTGCTCAGATGAGTCGAATACAGATGAGCGCGAGCGTTTCCCCCGAACGGGAGCAATGCTCGCCGGCCGTGTAAGCAGCGACTTCAGTGATGCGCGCTTGGTCGATTGTCGTCGGCGTGGCAACCGCGGCGAATGTCGCTGACTGCTGCTGATCAGAAGCGGGCGGAGTGAGCGGCTGAACAGGGTGAGCCGTGTTCTTCTGCGACATTTCGCAGCACGTCTTGTTTGCGCAGCACGTTGGCGCACAGGCTTTCTCGCTCGGACTGTTCGACAGCACACATGCTGGCACCGCCGGCCGCATTGAAGCGACCAGCATGGCTACTGTCAGCGCCGACGAGAGTATGATCCTGCTCGGCATCAGGTGATCTCTAGCATGAATAAGGCCGCGCGTCGAGCCGCAGAATGTCGACCATACTCAGGGGTGGGGTTTTTGTTCGAATACAAAGGAGGTGAAAACAATGAGAAAAACCCTAACCAGTCTTGCTCTGGTCGCGGCCTTGGTCGTAGCGACTGTATATGGCGCGGCGCAGAAGATGACCTGCCGCGAAACAGGCAAGACGGTGGCCAAATGCTGTTGTGAGATGAAGGGCGGCAAGTTCTATTGCACGCTAACCAAGAAAACTTACCACCAGTGCTGCTGCGACATGAAATGACGGCGTAAGAGCCGGAGGAATTAGCAAGGATGATTGGCCGATGAGCATTGGGCGGTTCGCCGCTGTCTTGCTGCGGTTGGTAATCGCGAAGTTGCCGAGCAAATGACACGACTCGAAAC
>QHPZ01000112.1 GCA_003219225.1 Verrucomicrobiota bacterium
TCGTTTTCGAATAGGAAAAAACGTTGTGGTAGGTATCGTCGAGATTGGGAAACTCCACGGCCGTGCCGACGCGCACGACGATGAGATCAGGCGAGAAGAGGATATTTTTTTGCGGCATCTCGGCCATTGCTGTGCTGGTGGGTTTGGCCGTTGCGGGGAGATCGCCCGTCAGATAAACGACGGCCGCGGGTGGATTACTCGGCGTGGTGACGACTTCGATGTTCGTCCGATACCGCTGGTTAACCAGGCGTTCGGCGGCTGGCGGCGGCAGTTCCACTACCCCTTCAATAGCGGCCTCGGCGTGAACTGCGCCGTTTGCCGCCAAGCCGGCACAGCAAATGAGAATGAGGCATGTCGTCCGCACGCCAATCGGGAAAGCGAGAAAGGTGCCAGACACCCGTGAGTTTCGGAACCGACGCAGGCCCGGGCAGACAGGCAAATGTCGATGTAGCAGGGGAGGATTGTCTGCCGCTAATCAGCGGGCCAAGTTTCGAAGATGAAGCTAAGTAACATCGCGAAGGCGAAGGAATGGTTTGAGGTGTTGCAAACGAGCGAGCGCAGCCAAACGGCAATGATGACGCTCAAGGCTGGCGACGCGACCGGCGACAAAGCCGAAGCGCATGAAAACAGCGATCAGGTTTTGCTCATGCTCGAAGGCGAGCTGAGCGGAGAAGTCGGCGACGAACGGTCGAAATTGATGAAAGGCGACGTCATCATTATTCCCGCGGGCGTGAAACATCGCTTCGTCAACCGCGGCGATAAACCCGCGGTTACTTTCAACGTCTATTCGCCTCCGGCCTATCCGCCGCAGACAAAAGGCTGAACTTGCAACGACGACAATCGCGGCGCGCTGGTCTCAGCTTAGAGCGCCTGCACGCTCTTCAGCATCTCGTTGAACGAATGATAGAGCTCGCGGTGCTGGGAGGCGCCGCGGCGCACGACCGGCTTGAAATTTGCCAGGTCGCTCACGTTGATGATTTGATCGACACTTTGCACGAACGCGGTCATCGCGTCGTTCGTCGCAAACTTGTGGCTGAGCAGCACGACAAAATGTTCGCGGCGCCGGGAGTCAGGGCGCCGGCTGAGCTCGCGCAGAATCGGGTTGGTCTGCGCGGTTGAATCCTTGAAGTTCTCATAGATCACGACCACGTCGTAGTTATAGGTCTGAAGCTTGAGGAGCACGTCTTCCTCGAAAAGACCGAGATGGACTTTGTATCCGAGATCGATGAGCTGCGGCACGACGATCTTTTGGTATTGCTGGTGATCGATGCAGACCAGCGCGGTATTATCGCCCAGATCGAGAAATGCGTCAGTTTCTTGTTCCATGAGAGATTGTCGATCTAACGAAAGGCGTTCTCCGGCAAATCGAGGCGCAGGCCGGAGTCGAGCTCCATGTCCACACCGCGCGATTTCTGGATGAGGTCGATTCCGCGGACAATGCGGCCTTTCTTCGAAGCGAAAAGCCGGGCCGTCTCCTCGGTGATGAGATCGGCTTCGTAAGCGGCGAGAATCGACTGGTCGAACGTCATCCAGCCAAAGGGCGAGCTCGCTTCAATGATCTCGTAGAAACTGCGGTGCTCGCCTTCGCCAAGCGCGATCGCTTCGCGTGTGCGCAGGTTGTGCCCGAGAACTTCGGTAAGTAACTGGCGGCCGCCGCCGACTTTGGGAACCAACCGCTGACTGACCACGTAACGGAGCGTGTCGGCCAGCCGGATGCGCAACTGTTTTTCTTCGCCGACGGAGAAGAGACCGAGGATACGATTGATCGATTGGCCGGCATCGACCGTGTGCAACGTGCTGAAGACAAGGTGGCCGGTCTCCGATGCCATCAAAGCGATCTCGACAGTGGCGCGGTCGCGCATTTCGCCGACGAGGATGACCTTGGGCGCCTGCCGGAGCGCGGCGCGCAATCCGTATGGATAATTGTTAAAATCGTGGCCGAGCTCGCGCTGGTTGATGGTCGCTTTCAGCTTTGGGTGCACGTACTCGATCGGGTCTTCGAGGGTCACGACGTGGACCGGCTGGGTCTCGTTGATTTCGTTGAGCAATGCCGCCAGCGTGGTCGTTTTGCCGCAACCCGTTGCGCCGGTGACCAGGACGAGTCCGGTTTTTTCTTTCGCGATTTCGTTAAGGATCGAAGGCAGGTGCAGCCCTTCAATCGCCGGGACGTCGGCCTGCAGTTTGCGCAGCACGACCGAGAAATGTCCCTGTTGGCGGAAAATGTTGACGCGGAAGCGCGCTTCGTCGTTGAGCGAGTAGCTGCAATCGCACGAGCCGCCGGTCAAGTAGTCGTAAATCAAACGGCGGTTGCCCTGCATGAGCGTGAGCGCGATCTGCTCGGTCTGGTAGGGCGTGAGCGCCTCGATCGGAGGATCGACATAGACCGGTTTGAGCTCGCCGTAATCTTCGACCTGAAGCGGGTGGCCGACAGAAAAGTTCAAGTCGGAGATGCCGTCATAAGTCTTGAGCATCGCCGAGAGGATTTTGTCGAGATCGGGAATTCTCATACGGTCTCATCCGTAGCGTCGGGTGGCGGTTCTTTGAGAAACTGCCGGAATCTCTTTTTGTCGTTCGATTTGTCGTAGGCTTCCTCGGGAGTGATGATCGCCTTGCGCAGAAGGTCCATGATCACGTCGTCCAGCGGCTGGTTGCCTTTCTTCTTGCCGACCTGAAGCATGCCGGGGATTTGATGCGTCTTGCCTTCGCGGACCAAGTTTGAGATCGCCATGTCGACGACCAGAATCTCGAGCGCGGCGACACGGCCGGGTCGATCGATGCGCTTGAAGAGATTTTGCGCGATGACGCCCTTGAGCGATTCGGCGAGTGTCGTGCGAATCTGGTTTTGCTGATGAGTGGGAAAGACGTCGATGATGCGGTCGACTGCTTTGGCCGCGCTCGAAGTGTGCAGGGTCGCCAGGACAAGGTGACCGGTAGCAGCGGCAGTCAAGGCGAGCTCGATCGTCTCCAAGTCGCGCATTTCGCCGACCAGAATGACGTCCGGATCCTCGCGCAACGCTCCGCGCAATGCGGCGGCAAATGAGCGCGTGTGCACGCCGACTTCGCGATGTTGGATGAGGCAGTTTTGGCTCCGATGCACGAACTCGATCGGGTCCTCGACCGTGATGATGTGGTCTTGCCGGTGGAGATTGGCGTGATCGATGATCGCTGCCAGTGTTGTGGCCGGTCGGACCGGTGCAGAGAACGAGGCCTTTCTTCAGCATGGCGAACTTCTTCAGCACTGACGGCAAACCCAGCTCGTCAATTGTCAGCACCGTCGAGGGAATGAGGCGGAACACGGCCGAGATGCCGGATTTTTGCTGGAAGAAATTCGCGCGATAGCGCGCCACGCCCGGCACTTCGTAGCCAAAATCGACGTCGGAGGTTTCCTCGAAGACCTTAATTTTTCCTTCTGGCGCGATTTCGTAGACCATCGTTTTGAGCTCGTCGCTCTTGAGTGGTGGAAAATCGACCCGGACGAGATCGCCGTTGATGCGGAGCATGGGCGGATTGTTGGTCGAAAGATGCAGATCGGAGGCCTTCTGCTCGGCCATCAATTTGAAGAAAGCGTCGATGCGAGACATGGCGCGTTCCTGCTAGAGAGAAGCTAAATCGATGCCAGCGCGCATGTGCCTAGCGCAGCCGTTGCCGGCCGGCGTCCAGGCTCGAGCGGACCTGGCCGAGTAGTTTTTCGCTCGAGTATGGTTTGGGGATAAAGCCACGCAATCCCTGGGCGAGCATGGCGCTGATCTTTTGTTGCTCGGCAAACCCGCTGCTCAAGACGACGTTGATTTCCGGGTTGAGCATGCGCAGCTCGTCAAAGACCGCGTCGCCGTCCATCACCGGAAGAAAGAAGTCCAGAATGACCAGTCCGATCTGCTTACCCACATTGCGATAAATTTTCAGCGCCTCGAACCCGTCGTGCGCCACAATCACCTTGTAGCCTTCGGCGGCGAGCATTTCCGCCGCCACTTCCGCCACCTGCATTTCATCCTCGACCAGGAGAATGTATTCGCGGTTGCCTTTTGGATTCGTGACTCTGATCTCGGGCGGAATGCCGTTGCCCGAGAACCGCGCAGCTTCCGGTTTGTTCGCCGGACGCAATGAATTTTTTGCCGCGGCCACGTGTGCTTTGGCTTCACTGCGAAGCATGCGGACCGCAGGGGCAGGAGGGGGAACAAGCCAGGATGCGCGACGTGACCCGATCAAAAAGCGCCTGCGCAGTCTTCGAGGCGAGCTCCACCCGCTCGACCAGCAGGTCGATATAATTGTGCTCGCCTTTATGGCGGCGGGTCAGATCGGCATAGCGCGAGATCTGCTGCAAAACGGAGTTCAGATCGGTCGATGTGCTCGCGATCCATTTTAAATCATCATGATCCAGCATGGGGTCCACCGTCGTTCAGTTGGTCGGCCTGACCGAGCGCCAAATCGCGTCCCATTGCGGCAGTCGGAGAAACAACTTGCTCGTCGGTATCACCGGAACTGAGGTTGAGCACGGTTCGTGCCGTGCCCACCTGTAGCCACCGGCCTGTGGCCGGTCAGACGCAGCCATCCTAATACGCAGACGGCCCGCAGGGCCGTGGCTAGAGCGCATTGGCTC
>QHPZ01000113.1 GCA_003219225.1 Verrucomicrobiota bacterium
AACACAACCCTGCTCTGCTACGCGCCAACTGTGTCTTATTTTGAAGAGCGGAACAAAGACCAAGCGTACATTCGTCATGACATCGAGAAGTACAACCAGCGCTGGCCGATTCGGCATGACGAAATTGAAGGAGACATACACCTTCAGGAAAAAGTCTCGGGTCAACAATACTTGGCCAATTTCAAGCTCAACTTTTACGCCGAGAGTCCTCCGCGGGCGATCTGGACAAAAGGCCAGTTCGAAATCGACCTCGAGATCGCAATTGTAGACGGCGTTCCGAAGATCACGGCAATCCGGGAAAAGATGCTGCACCAGCACAAAGGCAAACCAACTGCGAACGCAAATCAAAATACGCCCCGCAAGTCCTTCCCGGTCGGAATTGCAATTCAAGGCAAGCCCGGCTTTGTCCGCAGCCCTTATGCTCCTGCAAAAGGAGAAATCGATATTAGACGTTATCGCAAAGGTTCCGAAATAAAGTGCCCGTTCACCGGAAAAACCTTTGTCGCACCGTAGTTTTCGGAAACAGCACGTTGCCGCTAGCTCGACATCCGCGGCCGCGGGCGCCCTCTTCAAAACCAAGGACGTTCCCGCAATAGCGGCAACTCATCCATTCGCTCGTTCCAAATTAATCCGATGCTGGCTTTGCGTTTTGCTCGATCTCCTGCAGAAGCTTTTCGTACTTCTTTGTGGAGGGATGATCCGGACCCAACACTTTGCGCGCGCCTTCGGCCGCGCGCCGCGCAAACTCTTTTGCTTCTTCAAATCTGTTCTGACGTTCTAGACCGAAAGCAAAATCGTAGCACGATTCGAACGTATCGGGATGCTCTGGCCCAATGGCCTTTTCTCTCAGTTGAATCACTTGCTGCATTTCCGCAGCTGCGTCCTTACCTTCGGCCATAAGCGTCTTCGCCAAGCCGCTCCGGCTCCCGAGCGTATTCGGATGTTTGGGTCCGAGCACTTTCTCCTGAAGTTTGATCACACTGCGATATTCGGCTTCTGCGTCTGCATATTTGCCCCGGCCCTCGAGCGCATCCGCGAATGTGTCGCGAGTACTGAGCATGAGGGGGTTATCTGCGGCGATGTGCTTTTCCAATAACTTAATAACGGAACGACTCTCGGCCTCTGCGTCTGCATACTTGCCTTCCCCATGACCAAGCGTTCGCGCCAAGGCGCGCCGGCTGTCGAGTGTGTCGGGGTGCTCGGGTCCGAGCACTTTTTCGCAAAGTTTAATCACATCACGATATTCGGCTTCCGCTTCGGCGTACTTGCCTTGGTTACCAAGCGCGTCGGCCAGGTTGCTGCGGAACGAAAGCGTATTCGGATGCTCAGGTCCCAGTACTTTTTCGTCGAACTTGATCACATCACGAAATTGCGTTTCCGCCTCGGCGTACTTGCCTTGGTTCCAAAGCGCAACGCCCAGGTTGCCGCGACTCATTAGCGTCTGCGGATGCTCCGGGCCAAGTATTTTTCCTTGGATCTTAATCAGCTCGCGATATTGCGCTTCCTCCTCGACATACTTGCCTTCGGCGTCAAGAACGATGGCCAGATTGTGGCGGCTCAAAAGCGTATCGGGATGCTCGGGTCCAAGCACTTTTTTTTGGGTCTTGATCACATCATCATATTGCACTTCCGCCTCGGCGTACTTGCCTTCTTCATTCAGCACGAAGGCCAGGTTCATGAGGCTCACCAGCGTAAGGCGATGCTGGGGCCCAAGCACTTTTTCCCTAAGCTTGATCACATCACGATATTGCGATTCCGCCTCGGCATACTTGCCTTGCAAATTGAGAGTGATGGCTAGGCCGTTGCGGCTCCAAAGCGTATCGGGATGCTCGGGTCCCAGTACTTTTTCGTCGAGCTTGATCACATCACGATATTGCGATTCCGCCTCGGCGTACTTGCCTTCTTCCCAGAGGGCATAGCCCAGGTGATTACGACTCATGAGTGTGTCGGGATTCTCGGAACCGATCATGTGGGTGCGAACTTCAACGACAGTTCGCAATATGTTTTCGGCATCGCGATATTGCCCCTGATCGAGTGACAAATAGGCGATCGCGTGTTGCACTTCTGCCCACTCTTCCGGATTGCGGGCCCGATCAGTCAACTTCTCAGCTTCGCGGAGGTGCAGCATCGCATCATTGTATTGGATCAGCTTCTGCGCGGATTGCCCGGCAAGCTTATAGCTTTCGATCGCACTCTTCCGACGCTCTTCCTGCACGCGCTGTGCCGTTTCGTACGCGCGTACGTCTTGCGCCGCACCCTCCAGGCTGAGTTTCTTGGCTTGGTCAAACTTATTTAGCGCGTACGCCGCGCGCGCTCGCATCAGAGGAGTTGTGTCCGCACGGGTGTAGAGTTCCAAAGCAAAACCGGGAAGTTCTTTTGCCAGGGAGCGTGCCGGAAGACCGAGGTCTTTTTCCAAAACCGTATAAGCATGCGCGCGTTGTTCTTCGGGAGTCAACTTCGCTCCCGGTTCCTTCGCTTGTGTTTCAACCTCGGCTAAACGCACGAGCGCCTCCTGCATCTTCTGATACCGATCGACAATGGTCGTGACCTGTTCGCCTTGTTTCTGAATGGCTACACCCTGGCGGCGCTGCGTCTGGACGAGCCAAAGCGATGCTGCTGCAACAAGGAGCAGAAGACCGGTTACAGCAACTGCCCATCGCTTAACGCCACGTCGCAGTCGCGTCAGATCGTCACGCAGCTTTAGCACACCCGCTTCTAGCGCTTCATGACTTGTCAGCGGATGGAAGATGTGCGTCTCAGACTGGAGACGGCTGCGATAGGCAGCTTGCAATTCGCGAAGCTCCTCGGGCTCCGGCTCATGCGCGTCGATCGGAAACGTTTTATCAATGAACAAGTACCAGACTTTCGTTCCTTGCTGGCGCGCATAGAGCGCCTCGTACTGAGTGTAACTGACGCGGCCGAGTTCTTCATCGGGAACTGGCGGCTCCGCGCCGTAAGATTGACCCACGAGTTGGACGACGCCTTTGCATTGATCGATTTGCTTGCGCAGCATGTCGCGCAGATCGCCGCTTTCGGTTCCAAAAATATCCTGCCAGACCGGTTGGTAACCAAGGAAAGTCAGCGTATTCGCAACCAGCTGCCGGGCGCTATGAAGCTCGCGAGTGACTGCTGAGATGAAGATTAGTGGTCGCGCCGTCATCAGGAACGAGCAACTAACAAATTGATGTCGATCCTACAAGCGCGCACCCACAGATGCGGCCCGGCGCACGTGGTATGTTGGCAATGTTCCGTAACCCTTCGCCATTGGCGTTTGGCCAACGTAGTCGCAGGCGAAATCAGTCACTCCCTGCGCAGCAGCAAGTGCCGCGAAAGCTTCGCTCGCATATACTTGTCCCCACGGCGTGATTGGCTCCATCCGAGCCGCACGGCTGACGTGCGTCCCGCCGTAACTCCGCTCGCCCGTGATCGGATCGCGGAGATTTAATTCGGCCGGAAGCGAGTGCCAGGTCCAATCCGTGTCTGCGATCAACTCGGTCAGATCAAGCGCAAAGCTCCCTGCATGCTCAACGCTGGAAAAAACAAAAAACAGCCCGTCGCCCCAGGTGTTTTTTGCCATAATCGAGCCGGCGAATTTGTCGCTCAACTGCGCGATGGCACCGAGAAAATCCTGGACGAAATGTGACACTTCGCGCTCGCTTAGTTTGCTGAACCCGACTGCGTCCGCGAACAGAATCGCGACGATCCGCGAACCAAATGCGCTCGCTTTTGTGGAGGGCGCCGCGCCCGCGGCGTTAATTTTGGGACGCGACGGCGCGCGTCCCGCCAGTTCCGCAATCTTCGCAAGATCGACAATCTCGGGGTCGTAGCCTAACGAGCGCCACATCGCGACCACGCTGGCGGCGCCGCCCGGCCCATCCCCGGGCTGTCCGTTCCAAACCGCCAGCGGGACCAGATTGGTCTCGAGTTGGCAGGCGCGAATCGCCGCCATGCCTAACAAGAGTTGGTTGCAAAATTCATAGGAAACGCCGCCGATCTCCAGTCGCTGGTTTGACGCCGTGACGACGCGCGCCGCTCGCGCCAGCACATGATCAAAGCGTTCCCGCCATTTTTTTGCATGGCTGCCGATCGCAACGCTGCTCCGAACAAATTCGTCTTCGTTGTAGGGAAGCACGATCGAAACTTCCGCGCCGCGATCGAGCATCGCTTCCAAAAACAAAATGTCCGACCCGCAGGCGGCGGATGAAAACGCGAAGGTCGGCTTCAAGATGTCGATCTTGCGCCTGATCTCCTGTGCGACTGCGCCTTCAATGTCGCGCGGAAAGCGCGGCTCGCCGCGATCCGGGCGGTCGATCATGTGTCCGGCGAAAACGACCACGCTCGGGAGATGCAGGTATTGATCGATCCAATTTTCGCTTTGATTCCAATAGCGCAGGATCAGGCGCGCATTGCGACGACTTGAATGGAGATCGCCGAACCGGTTCTTCCCCTGCTCCGCCGCGCGCGCGTACCATTCCTCAGCTTGCGACCAATCGCGGCAGATCAGCGCGGCTTCGCCCAGTGCGGCGAGTTCCCAGTAGGAATCGCCGGTCCGGTCCGCGATTTCTTTCAAACACTGCTCGCGCACTCTTCTGGCAAGCTTACAAGCGCGCTCTTCTGAGCCGATCAGCAAATTCATCGTGGCGGCGTTGATTGCAGACCAGTAACCGCCGCTTGTTCGATAGGCTTCTCCATAAGTTTCGGCCGCGCGTTTCAAATACTCCTGACGCTTGTTCGTATCCGCTGCGGTCATTGCCAGGTCCTTGTAAGTCCGGCCGAGCATGCCGAGCGTTTCTTCGGACGTCTGCGCTTGGCGGCGCAAATCTTCGAGAATGGCGTTAGCACGTTCGGTCGCTCCGCTCCGCGCCAGCGCCAACCCCTGCAATTGCCGCAATCGCACATCCTCTGGCCAAGCGGCTCGCCTTGCGCCAAAATGCGTTCAGCCAGGCAACGAAAAAGCGTGGGCGAGCCCGTTCCCTCCTCCGGCGCGCGTGAACGCCAGATCGACATCAACTCGGCGAGCGACGCCGACTCAATCGAGCGAAGCCTCTTGTCGATGTTTGATTCGCCGGGTGCGCTTCGTCCCTCGCTCACCGGGAAATTCTATGACGAGTCAGCCTGTTGCGGCAAAAGCCATTCTGCCCATCTCAACTCGCGCGCTCGAATGTAATCGTGAAATTGAAATCGTCGCTGGAAGACGTGATCCAATGCTCGCCTCAGCTGGCTTTTGGCGGAGGACTACGAAATCCGCGCGCGCTGCGTGAATACAAACTCCGCGAGAGGGA